>JBBAPP010000034.1:8112-16790 GCA_040400775.1 Polaromonas sp.
CTTTAGCTCTGTCCCCAACCGATTGAAACCTTGCGGGACAGATCTTTAGCTCTGTCCCCAACTGATTAAAGGAGCTAATTATGGATGCCTCAATGTGGGTCGCAAAAACCGGCCTGGATGCGCAACAAACACGCATGAACGTGATTTCAAACAATCTGGCCAACGTCAATACCACCGGTTTCAAACGCGACCGTGCGGTGTTCGAAGATCTTTTGTACCAAAACATACGCCAAGCCGGCGGTCAGACCGGCGCCACCACCCAAGCTCCGACGGGCCTCATGTTGGGCACTGGGGTGCGGATCGTCGCCACTGAAAAACTCCATATTCAAGGCAATATGGTGAACAGCCAAAATCCGCTGGACTTGGCAATTTCAGGCGATGGTCACTTTCAGATCTTGCAGGCCAACGGTACGCTGGCCTACACCCGCGACGGCAATTTTAAGGTCTCGGCCACCGGTCAGGTGGTGACCGCTGCGGGCGCGCCTTTACAGCCCGCCATCACCATTCCCGCCACCGCCTCCAGTGTCACTTTTGGGCGCGACGGTACAGTCTCGGTGGAGTTATCTACCGGCGGTCAGCAAGTGCTGGGGCGGATTCAACTGGCGCGCTTTTTGAACCCAGCGGGCTTGCAATCCCTGGGCCAAAATCTCATGAAAGAAACCCCAGCCAGCGGCGTCGCTCAGGTGCTGATACCTGGGGTCAACGGCGCTGGAAGCTTGATGCAAGGCACCTTGGAGGCGTCCAACGTCAACGTGGTGGAAGAAATGGTCAACATGATCGAAACCCAGCGTGCCTATGAGATCAACTCCAAAGCCATTGCTGCGGTCGACGGAATGCTGAAGTACCTGAACCAAAATATGTAAGGAGTGACGCAGCATGAAACTTTTCTTAATTTCCCTATTGGCAGCGGCCTGCAGCGCCTGCTCCGTGCTGCCGCCGGAGCCGCTTGCCCACTCGAATGGGTTTGCCCCGGTTTTTCCGGTGGAACAAAAGCTGCCTCCCCTGGCCACCGGCGCGATTTACAACGGCCAACAAAGCGAGCGTTTTTTCGGCCGTGGCCGCAGTTTTCGAGTCGGTGATGTGATCACGGTGCTGCTCAACGAGTCGACCCAGGCCGCCCGCACTCAAAATGGGACCCTCAGCCGCTCAGCCAGCAACGACGTTCCGACTTCGGCACCCAACCTGCTTAACGGACTCTTCAAGTCTGCAGCTAAGCTGGAGAGCAACATTAAAAACGAAGGCGCTGGCAAAGCGGACCAAACCGCCAGCCTGACGGGTTCAATCGCTGTCTCGGTGGTAGACGTCATGAGCAACGGCAATCTGGTGCTACGCGGCGAAAAACAAGTCGCCTTGAGCGAAGGCTCGGAGATCATCCAGGTCGGCGGCATCGTTCGCCCGGACGATATTGCGCCCAACAACACGGTTCAGTCACGGCGTTTGGCGAATGCCCAAATCACCTACCGCGGCACCGGTGATTTGGCCACTGCGGCCCGCGCCGGCTGGGGTACCAGTACCTTGCTCAAACTCTGGCCATTTTAGATTTTTACCAGCCCACCCGTCATGCATAAACTCCTCAAAACCCTGGCGCTACTTGTTTTGCTAACAGGGGGCGCAACAGCCCAAGCAGACCGCATCAAAGACCTGGTCAGCATAGCCGCCAACCGGGGTAACCAGTTGATCGGCTACGGCCTGGTGGTGGGTTTGCAAGGCACGGGTGATGGCACTGACCTGTCGTTCACCACCCAAAGCATGAAAACCCTGCTCAACCGTTTGGGCGTGGACTCGGAAAACCCGTTGACAGACTTTGAGGCCGCCGGCACAGGCTCTAAGATTGACCTTAAAAATGTCGCTGCAGTGATGATTACTGCCGACCTGCCGGGTATGGCCAAGCCAGGCCAACGCATAGACATCAATGTTTCCTCCATAGGTAAAGCGACCAGCCTGCGCGGCGGTAATTTGCTGCTGACCAGTTTGCGTGGGGCAGATGGCGAAATTTATGCCTTGGCCCAGGGCGCCTTGATGGCCACCAGTATCACCGCAGGCGCTGCTGGTTCCAGCGTATCGACCGGCGTTACCACCTCCTCGCGTATTCCCGGCGGTGCAACAGTGGAGAAAGTTGTCGAAAACTCATTCGACAAAGCAGATAATATTTTATTCAATTTGCGCGAAAGCGACTACACCACCGCCTCCAGCATTACCCAAGCCATCAATGCCAAATTTGGCGCTGGTGTGGCTAGCGCACTTGACGCAGTGTCCATCGTTGTCCGCGCACCGTCAGACCCCAGCCAACGCGTGGGCTTCATCAGCCTGATTGAAAACATTGATGTGCAGCCCGGCGAACCACCGGCGCGTGTGGTGGTCAATGCGCGTACCGGCACCGTGGTGATCAGTCGCAACGTTCGTGTCACGGCGGCGGCAGTGACGCATGGCAGCATCAGCGTTTCGGTGGCCGTGACCAATGAGGTGTCGCAACCCAACGCGCTCGCGCAGGGCACGACCGTCGGCGTGCAAAACGCCGCCGAGATCAAGGTCAGCGAGCCGAATAAACCGATGTTCTTGTTCCAGCCTGGGGTTGACTTGCGTCAAATCGTGGATGCCGTGAACCAGGTCGGTGCCACCACCTCAGCCCTGATTGCGATCCTTGAAGCCCTTAAAAGCTCGGGCAGTCTGCGCGCCGAATTGCTGGTTATTTAAAGCTCAGAGAACAACATGGACTCCTTGTCAAACACGCTGCCACCGCCTGCCAGTACTGCGCCACTGACTGGCAGCTACCACGATTTTGGTGGCTTGGGTAAGCTCAAAAGCCAGGCCCGTGCCGATGCCAAAGCTGCCACCAGAGAGGCAGCACAACAGTTTGAGGCCTTGTTTTTGCAGATGATGCTGAAATCCATGCGCGATGCAAGCATCAAAAGCGATCTCAACGAGTCCTCATCCTCAGGCAAAGACACTTTTGAGGCCATGTTTGACAAGGAAATATCCTTGTCTATGGCCAAACGTAACACCTTGGGCTTGGCCGACCTGCTGGTCAAGCACATGCCCGACCCGACCGCCCCGGCAAACAACCCAGGCGGCATGCCGGCGACCGCCGACCTGCTGAAAGCACGCGGCCCCATGGCGCTGCAGGCCCCGGCCAGCGCCCACTCGCTGCAACCTGCCAGCCAGTTGTTGGCGCCTCTGCCGCGCAGCGGCGCCCCCATGTCACTGAAAGGACTACGTCATGAGTGATATGGCCGGTATTGCAGGCAATGCCGTCAGCGCTTACCAACAGGCGCTGACCACCGTCAGCAACAACATTGCCAACGTCGCCACGGACGGCTACTCGCGCCAGGATATTTCGCTGTCCGCCTTGCCTGTGACCCCTGCTGGAGGGGTGTTTTTGGGCTCAGGGGTGGCGGTTGACCGCATCATGCGCCAGTACAACGCGTTTATTGAGTCGAACATGCGCAACAGCAGCAGCGACCTGGCCAGCCAGGAGCCGATGGTCAACTACGCCAACCGGGTGGTTGACATCATGGGCGGCCAAACCATGGGACTGAACTCCGCCCTGGACCAATTTTTTTCATCGGCGCGGCTGCTGTCTTCTGACGCCTCGTCGACGGTTTTACGCAGCAGTTTTGTTCGTGATTCCCAGGGTATTGCCGATCGCTTTGCGCAGCTCTCCTCCCAGCTCGACCTGGTGCAAGGTGAAACCCAGAGCCTGCTTGACAGCGCTGTTGGCCAGATCAACACCTTGACCGGGCAACTGGCCCTGGTCAATGGCCAATTAACCAAACAACGCACCGAGAACGCGCAGCCGCCAGACCTGCTTGACCAGCGCGACCTGCTGCTCAAACAGTTGTCGGGTTTTGCCCGCGTCAACACCGCCTTCAGCGTCAACGGTACAGTGACTGTCAGCCTGGGCGCTACCATCGGCAAAGATGTAGTGGTCAATGGCAACAATGCCTTGCGTATTGGCGCTAACTACAATGCATCGTCGCCCGAAAAAGTCGCTTTGGTGCTCGACCCCTACGGCAGCCCGTCCTCCCTGACGGGCATCACCAGCGGCAGCCTGGCCGGCTTGACAACATTTCGTGAACAGGTTTTGGGCAGCACCCGCAACGCCCTGGACTTTCTGGCGCGCATTTTTGTCAAAGAAAGCAATGCCATTCAGCAACAAGGCATCGACGCCTATGGCCAAGTCGGCCAAGCCCTGTTCAAGCTCGACCCGGCAGCCGCCAACAGTGCGGGTGCGGTAAGGGTGGCCTTTGAAGACCCCCTGCGGATTGCGGCAGCGGCCCAATTTCGGGTTATTACAGCGACCAACAACACCAGCACCACCGGCGCCAGCGTCAGCTACAGCGCAGCGCCAGACGCGAAAACAGGGCCGGCCTTATTGACCAACGCTTTGGTTAACAACGACCACCCCAGCACCGCACGCGCGGTCAATGTCTCCCCCTCGGTACCGCTGATCGGGGTCGCTGCCATCGCCAACGGCCTGCAGGACGTCAGTATTTTTCTAAACAACTTGCAACCCGGCCAGCAATTACAAGTGCTGACCCGCGACGGTCGTCACGTAGTGGGTCAATCGATGGCCAGCGACACAACGCTGCAAGGTACGTTGCTGAGAACCGACAACGGTTTTGCGGCTGGCGCCAGCTACAGCGCCAGCTATCTGAATGTCTCTGGCAGCAACGCCTACAAAGGCATGAGCGTCTTTTACGGGGCCCAAGCCAAGGTCCAACTGCAGCCGGTCTACAACAGCAAAGACCAAATCTCGGGCAACACCGCTTTCCCGGCCTTGTTGCAGGGCGGCCGCCTGCAAGCTGCCAGCAGCGGTATCGCGGCCACCAGCTTGGTGCTCAATGGCATTGCCCTTGGCGCCCTGGCCGACCCAGCAGCCGGCAGCACCTTGCAAGCCTCTGCGGTGGCCAGCTGGATCAATACCAAAACCGCCCAAACCGGCGTCACCGCCACCGCCACCAACGAGCTTCGCATCAACCAAAGCGAGCTCAAATTTGGCATGCCGCTGGTCATCAACGGACTCAGCATTGACACCACCAGCGCGACCCAGTTAGCCGGCCTGGTGAACGCCATCAACAGCACGGCCGGTGCCACCTTCAAGGCGCGCAGTACCGTTGATGGCGATCTGATCTTGACCAACATCAGCGGCAACGAAGGCCAGGACATCTCCATAGCGGCCACCAACATCGCGGGCTCCAACAGCCTCAATGCCTTGGGCCTGAGCTCCGGCATTTTTCGCGGCCAGATCAGTTTGACCCAGGCCTTGAAAGCCGGTAATGGCGCCGACGTGCGCACGCCCATCCAGCTAGGTTTTGGTGCCAGCGGTACACCCTCTGATTTGGCCAAGCTGGGCTTTCGCACAGGAGCTTACATCAATGGCGACGTCAAAGACGACCTGCTGGTGTTTGTCACCGGCGCCGGGCTGGCCAGTGTCTCGGCCAGCTACGCCGGCCAAGCGGTAGACGCCAAGCAGTCCTTGCGCAGCCAGCCGATGAAGGTCGAGTTCACGTCAGCCACCCGCTACAAAATTACCGACAGCAACACCAGCACTGTGTTGGCCGAGCGCGACTTCGACCCCAGCAAGCTCGACCCAGCCATCAGCTACCAAGGCTTGCAGCTGCGCTTGTCCAGCCCGGCCGCTGCAGGCGATATATTCACGCTCGACGGCAACCAGGACGGCATGGGCAACAACGACAACATACGGGCCATGGCCGCGCTGGAGAACCGGGCCGTGGTGGGCAACAAAACGCTGACCAACAGCTACATTGACCAGGTCAACGAAATTGGCAACATTGCCCGCCAAGCCAGTATTGCCAAAACGGCACTGACCGTGGTGCACGACCAAGCCGTCAAGGCCCGCGATGCAGTGTCTGGCGTTAGCCTGGACAAGGAAGCCGCCGACCTGATCCGTTACCAGCAGGCCTACCAGGCAGCCGCCAAGGTGCTGCAAGTCGCCAACCAACTGTTCGACAGCGTGCTGCAAATACGTTAAGCCCAGGAACTAGCCATGCAAATATCAACCAACTACCTGTTTGACCGCGCTACCAGCCAGCTCAGCACGATTCAAAACGACCTGGCCAAATCGCAGGCTCAAATTGCCGCGCAAAAACAGGTGCTTAATCCCAGCGACGCACCCGACCAGGCGGCGGCCATTGCCCGCCTCAAGTCGGTGCTGGGCCGGCAAGAAAGTTACACCAAATCGCTAGATGACCTGAGCTCCCGGCTCAGCATTCAAGGCTCCACGCTGGAAAACGCCAGCAATGCCTTGATTAGCATCAAGGAGCTCGCACTTTTAGCCAACAACGCGACCAACGACCCCAGCAGCCGCTTGTTGCTTGCCACCGAGATGCGGGCCATGCGCGACCAACTGCTGAGCTTGGCCAATAGCCGCGACCTGAATGGCAAGTTTATTTTTTCAGGCAGCCGGATGAACACCCCGCCCTTTGCTGCCGATACGCAAGGCCAGATGGTTTACCAAGGCGACCAAACCCGCATGTTGCAAGCTATTGGCGATCAACGCAGCTTGGCCATGAACCGGCCTGGCAGCCAGACTTTTGTGCGGGTGGTACGCACCGCCAACGATGGCAGCAGCAGCGGCGTTGGGTTTTTTCAGTCGATCGATGAGCTGATTGCCGGCGTTACCAGCTCAAACAGCAGCGCCATGCAACGCGGTCTGGCCGAAGTCGACGATTTGCACCGGGGCGTGGTACTGGCGCAGGCCCAAACCGGCACCGACATGCAGGTGATAGAACAACAAAATGCCATGCTCCAGGACACCCAGCTGACCTTGAAATCAGCCCTCTCCAACCTCGAAGACCTGGACTACGCCAGCACCATCACCCAAATGAAAAAACAAATGCTGGCCCTGGAAGCCGCCCAAAGCAGCTTTGTCAAGATCTCCCAGCTCAGCCTGTTTAGCTACCTGCGCTAGGCAAGCGCGGGGGTATTGCTGTGTCGCTGGCCTCAAGTTTTCCGCTCGACGGCCGATAAAGTCAGGTCCATAAAGATTTTTTTACGCCATGGCAACCACCGCAGTCAACACCAGCAATACCAACACCATCACTGCATTGGGTGCTGGCTCGGGGATTGATACCAAGTCACTGGCAACCAGCCTGGTAAACGCGGAGCGGGCGCCCAAAAAAGCCGCGATTGATACCAAAATCACCAGGTCCGAGGGCAACGTTTCCGGTTATGCCGCCATCAAGTACGTGTTGGCCAACCTGAAAACTGCATTTACAGACCTCAAAGACCAGAGCAAATTCAACAGCATCAACCCAAGCAACAGCCAGCCGCTGGCTTTGGCAGTGACCGCAGGTGCCACAGCGGCTACCGGCATCCACAGCGTAACTGTCACCGCCCTGGCTGCCGCGCAACGCAGTATCAGCGGCGGCTTTGCGGCTAGCAACAGCGTCCTCAATGCCGGTGCTGCGTTCAGCCTGTCACTGTCTGTGAATGGCGCTCAGGCGCACAAAATTGATATTCCTGCAGGCTTTACCAGCCCGGCCGGTATCGTGGCCTCGATCAACGCCGCAGCCAAAGGGGTGACGGCGCAATTGGTCAACACGGGCGACGCTGCCACGCCCTACAAAATCATGCTGACCGGCAGCACCGGGGCAAGCAATGGTTTCTCATTAAAGAGCGACAACGGCCTGTCCGGCATTAGCAAAGTCACCACGCAAGGCACCGCCTCTGTCGCCGAGTCCACGGCCTTCACCTTTGGCAACGCTTTAACCGCCGGCCAGTCGGTCACCATTGGCGGCTTGACCTACACCTCCACTGGCAACACCACCACCACAGAGCTGGCCACCGCTTTTGCGTCATTGGCGCGTGGTGCCACCACCAGAGCAGGTATCACCACCGGCACGTACTCTGGCACGCTGACCGATTTTGCCACTGGCACCAACACCGGCGCCAGCGTCACCGCCACCAGCGTTGACAGCTACAGCTCGACCTTTGGCAGCGCCGTGCTGGCAGGCACACCAGTAACGGTCGGCGGGCTGACCTACACCCCCAATGGAGCTGCAACAGCCGATGAGTTGGCTGCGGCCTTTGCCTCCCTGACTCAGGGTGCAACTACTGGCCCTTCAACCACCGCCGGCAGCTATACCGGCAGCTTTACCGGTTATTCAACCAGTCCGGCCAATGGGGCCACCATTACCCTCAGCAGCTTGAAGCTGGGCAATGTGACCGATCTGCAAACCATCGGTCAGGCCGTCACCGGCTTGGGCTTTGACACCCAGCTGCAAAATGCCGCCAATGCCGCACTGACTGTCAATGGCGTGGCCATTACCAGCAGCAGCAACAGCGTGAAAGAGGCAATCGCCGGCGTCACACTGAACCTGTCAACCACCACCAACGGTGCGGCCACCCTGAATTTTTCACGCGACACCACGGCGGTCAAAGCCAAGCTGCAAGCTCTGGTCACCGCCTACAACGACGCCAACAGCATGCTCGGCGTCGTGTCAGACCCCAAATCCACGGTCACCACCTACGGTGCCACGCTGGTCGGCAACTCTACCGTGAACCAGGTGCGCAGCCAGATCCGCGCCATGGTGATGGGCAACTCATCGTCTCCTTCAGGCGACATCACAGCCCTGCGGGACCTGGGCATCACGATCAACCGCACCGGTAGTCTTGAGCTGAATGCCACAAAACTCGACACAGCGCTGAGCAGCAAC
>JBBAPP010000035.1:0-8018 GCA_040400775.1 Polaromonas sp.
CAAACACTGAATTTTTATCAACTCTGAAAGCACACCATGACACTTTTCAAATCAACAACGCTGGCCCTCATCACAACTTTCACAGGCCTGGGTTTTGCCCAAAGCCCCAGCGTCAACGTCGATGTCAAAGACGCTTGGGTGCGCAGCACCGTGCCTGGCCAAATGGGCACAGGCGCGTTCATGAAAATCACCGCTAAAGAGGGTACCAAACTGGTCGGTGTGTCGTCACCTGTCTCAGGTGTGGGCGAGGTGCATGAGATGAAGATGGAAGGCGACGTGATGAAAATGCGCGCCATGCCTGTGCTTGATCTGCCCGCTGGCAAGACGGTTGAACTGAAACCCGGTGGCTACCACGTCATGCTGATGGACTTGAAGCAGCCGTTGCTCAAAGACAGCAAAGTACCGTTGACGCTGCGTTTCAAGGATGCCAAAGGCGTTGAAAGCAAGCTGGAGCTGAGCATACCCGTCAGCGCGGTTGCGCCTGGTGCAACGGGTGTATCGGCCACATCAGCTACAGGCGGTCATGCTGGCGCTACGCACAAGCATTAACCTAGTTCAGCAGCTTTGCTGATCAGTGCTTTTTAATGCTGCTGCCCAGCCGCCTGTAAACCGTGGCGCGGCTGATACCCAGGATTTTGGCGGCCTGCATTACATTGCCGCGGGCTTCGTCTACGGCTTTGCGAATCAGTCCGGTTTCAATCTCTTTCAAAGGCGCTGGCGCAGCGGCAGGCAGATTTAATTGTGCGGCGGCTGATACGCCCGCTTGCCCAGCCATGACCGGCATGGCATGCAGCCGCAAGCCTGTCCACAACGGCACCTCCAGCGCAGTCTTGTGGCTTTGCTTTCGTGCTGCATCAAACAGCATGTCAGTGGGCATGGCAAACAGGTCGCTAGCATGTTGAATGGCTCTGCCAGTTGTCAACTGCGGCACTATCATCCTGGCCATTTGGTTGGCAGCTGTCACATAGCCATCGGCATTCAGGCAGACCAAGCCATCGGTTTCGTCGCCCAGCGTGCGACCTGGCCAGTTCAAGCGAATCAGCAGATCTTGTTGGCCCAACAAACAGTCAAGCGTTAATGCGTTTTCAATACTGCGTGCTGACTGCGCCACCAAGTGCTTCAGCTCGGGCCGTTCAGCGGCTTCAATGCCTGTTAAGTCCAGCATACCGATACATGCGCCATCAGGCCCGAAAAGCGGCGCACCGGCGCAGCTGTAGACCGAATTAACATCAAAAAAATGCTCGCCCCGGTGCAGCCACACCGGTTGTAGCTCCCTCAGGGCAGCGCCGATGGCCGTGGTGGCCAGCGCGCGCTCTGACAAGTCGGTGCCGATGCGGGTGATCAGGTCAGCGCGCCGGTCGCTGCGGTCAATTGGACCTTGCGCGTCAATCACCACGCCATGTGCATCTGTCATCAGCGTGAAGTAACGCGTGCTGGCAATCGCCTTGCACAGGCTTTGCAGCACTGGGCGGGCAGTAACTAACAAAGCATGGTTGTCTTCAATCAATCGGCGTATTGCAGCCGGCGCAATCGCGTCGAAACTAACTTTTTGGTCTGGTTGTTTGCCGTTGGCCAGGCAGCGCTGCCACGACCTTTCAATCCACGCCTGCGTGCCCATCCGCAACAAACTTTTACCGTCATATAAAACAGTTTGTCGTGCGGCTGCAATCTGTTGCAGCCGAGGGTCAAGGACGCTAGGGTTCACTGCTGGCATTTGTCATTTATTTTGCAGCGTTACGCGTTTTGAACTGTTGCATTTTGAGAATATCCCTTGAATTGGGTCGGTTGACAAGGGTTTAACCTAGGGTGTCAGTGATGCGCGCAACAAATAATATGTTTTCCAACACACAGCTAATCATCAGCCGAACAGGAGATATCCATGCAAGTAAATTTCAAAGTCAATGGCAAAGCCGCCAGTATTGACATGCCTGACAATACGTTGCTGGTACAAGCGCTGCGTGAAAAGCTGTTGCTGACCGGCACGCATGTGGGCTGTGACACTGCCCAGTGCGGCGCATGTACGGTCATCATGAATGGCCGCGCTGTCAAGTCGTGCAACATGCTGGCAGCGCAGGCACAAGGTGCGGACATCACTACCATCGAAGGCTTAGCCGCCAAGGACGGTACCATGCATCCGATGCAGGCGGCGTTTAAAGAATGCCATGGTTTGCAATGCGGCTTTTGCACCACTGGCATGGTGATGAGCGCAGTGGATTTGTGCCAGCACCACCCAAAAGCCAACGAAATAGAAATTCGCGAGCATTTGGAGGGCAACATTTGTCGTTGCACCGGTTACCAAAATATTGTCCGTGCGGTACAGCTTGGTCAGCAGACCATGCAGACCGCGTGATGTTTGCGGGACAGACCTACAGACGCGCGCAGCGCCTCGCTGCTATGTCCCTAAATCTTTTAATTCTCTGATTAACTTTCTGATTTTTCTTTAAGGAGCATTTTCATGGGCGCACCAGACTTCGTAAATTTGCCAAACATCGGCGTACCCGTTCGCCGTAAAGAAGACTATCGTTTTCTAACCGGCGGTGGCCAGTACACCGACGACATCACGTTGGCTAACCAAAGCCATGCAGTGTTTGTGCGGTCACCGCACGCACACGCCAATATCAAAAGTATCAACCTGTTGGCAGCAAAAGCCGCACCGGGTGTGCTCGATATTTTTGTCGGCACCGACGTTGCCAACGACAAAATCAACGGCTTGCCGTGCGGCTGGGGCATAACCAGCACTGACGGCAACCCAATGAAAGAACCGCCGCATCCCATTCTTGCGCAAGGTAAGGTGCGCTACGTGGGCGACCATGTGGCCATGGTGATTGCTGAAACATTGGAGCAAGCCAAAAATGCCGCCGAGCTGGTCGAGGTGGACTATGACGTTTTGACTGCTGTGGTAAATGCGACCAAAGCCAGAACAGCCACCGCTCTGCATGAAGCCGCGCCCGACAACCATTGCTACAAATGGGCGATTGGCGACAAGGCCTTAGTAGATGCCGCTTTTACCAATGCAGCCCACATCACCAAAATTGATTTGACCAACAACCGCCTGGTGCCTAACGCGATGGAGCCTCGCTCGGCCATCGGCGCTTACAGCCGCGCCAATGACGACTACACGCTGTATGTGGCCAACCAGAACCCGCACGTTGAGCGCTTATTGCTGACGGCCTTTGTGATGGGCCTGCCCGAGCACAAGGTGCGCGTGATTGCACCCGATGTCGGCGGTGGTTTTGGCTCAAAAATTTATTTGTATGCCGAAGATGTCTGCCTGGTGTGGGCGTCCAAAAAGATCAACCGCAACATCAAATGGACAGCCGACCGCAGCGAAGCTTTCGTGAGCGATGCGCACGGCCGTGACCATTCCAGCCACGCCGAATTGGCGCTTGACAAGGACGGCAAATTTTTAGCGCTGCGTGTACACACCGATGCCAACATGGGTGCGTATTTGTCAACCTTTGCGCCTGCAGTGCCAACTATTTTGTACGCCACGTTATTGGCGGGTCAATACGCGACGCCGCTGGTGTACTGCGAGGTGGACGCTTGGTTTACCAACACCGCGCCAGTTGATGCTTATCGCGGTGCAGGCAGGCCAGAGGCGACTTATTTGTTGGAGCGCATCGTGACCCGTGCAGGCTGGGAGCTTGGCTTAAGTCAAGACGAAATCCGCCGCCGTAACTTCATCACGACCTTCCCATACCAAACACCAGTGGCGCTGCAATACGACGTGGGCAACTTCCCGGCACTGCTGGCACGCGCGAACGAGCTGGCCGACATTGCGGGCTTGCCCGCACGTCAGGCAGCGTCCAAGGCCAAAGGCTTGCTGCGCGGCATTGGCTACTCCAGCTACATCGAAGCCTGCGGCCTGGCACCTAGCAACATCGCAGGCGCACTGGGCGCGCGGGCTGGCTTGTTTGAATGTGGTGAAGTGCGTGTTCACCCGACCGGCAGCGTTACGGTATTTACTGGCTCGCACAGCCACGGCCAGGGCCATGAAACGACATTTGCGCAAGTTGTCGCAGCACGCCTGGGCATATCAGTTGACGCGGTGGACATTGTTCACGGTGATACAGGTCGCGTGCCTTTTGGTATGGGCACGTACGGCTCACGCTCCATGTCAGTTGGCGGGACAGCCATCATGAAGGCGCTCGACAAAATCGAGACCAAGGCCAAAAAGATAGCTGCGCACTTGATGGAAGCTAGCGACGCTGACGTTGAGTTTGCCAACGGCGAATTCACCATCAAGGGCACGGACAAAAAAGTGACCTTTGGGCAAGTGGCGCTGACGGCTTACGTGCCGCACAACTATCCGCTTGACAAGCTGGAGCCGGGGCTGAACGAAACCGCGTTTTACGACCCGACCAACTTTACTTTTCCGTCAGGCACGTATATTTGCGAGGTTGAAGTGGATCCGGCCACCGGCACTGTGAAGGTCGAGCGCTTTACTGCTGTTGATGATTTTGGCAACATCATCAACCCAATGATTGTGGAAGGTCAGGTACATGGCGGGCTGGTGCAGGGTATTGGCCAGGCGCTGCTGGAGAACTGTGTGTATGACGAGGAAACCGGGCAACTGCTGACTGGCTCGATGATGGACTACACCCTACCTCGCGCTGACGACATGCCCAACTTCACCCTTGACACGCTTTGCACCCCTTGCAGCCATAACCCCTTGGGCGCCAAAGGCTGCGGCGAAGCGGGCGCCATTGGCTCGCCACCGGCCGTCATCAACGCGGTGCTTGATGCACTCAAACCACTTGGCGTGATTGATTTTGATATGCCCGCTACACCTGGTCGCGTGTGGGAAGCCATTCAATCTGCAAAACACTAAAAATATAATATTAAAGGACCCTTACCATGTACGCTTTTGCCTTAGAACGCCCAGCGACTCTGCAAGATGCTGCCAAGCTGGCATCTGGCGGTGCCAAACCGCTGGCTGGCGGCCAAACCCTGCTGGCATCAATGAAGCTGCGACTGTCCAGCCCTGACAGATTAGCCGACCTGAGCGGCATAAAGGACCTGAGCAGCATCAAGCGTGACGGCAACAGCATCGTGATTGGTGCGATGGCGCGCCATGCTGATGTGGCTATTCATGCTGACGTGCTGGCGGGTATCCCGGCACTGGCACACTTGGCCGGCAATATTGGTGACCGTATGGTGCGTGCGATGGGTACGATGGGTGGATCAGTGGCTAACAATGACCCGTCTGCCTGCTATCCCAGCGCAGTGCTGGCGTTGGGTGCCAGCATTCACACCACTGAGCGCAAAATTGAAGCGAAAGATTACTTTCTGGGCATGTTCACTACCGCGCTGAACGACGGTGAGCTGATCACGGCGATCAGCTTTCCTATCCCCAAGCGGGCGGCGTATATGAAGTTCAAGCAACAAGCTTCACGCTATGCCATGGTGGGCGTGTTTGTGGCGCAATTTGAGGGCGATGTGCGTGTGGCTGTTACCGGCGCGTCTAGCAGTGGCGTATTTCGCCATGCAGGACTTGAGGCGGCTTTGAACAAAAGCTTCACGCCCGAGGCCGCAGCAGCGGTGAAAATTGATGCGACTGACCTGAACCACGACATTCATGCCACGGCGGCTTACCGCGCCAATATCATCAGCGTGCAAACGCAGCGTGGTGTGGCACTGGCACTGGGCTAGCCCTGGTAGTTCTTGCTTTTCCCCTCCCAGGCTAAGCTTGGGATGGGCGCAGACGCCGTGCAGCTGCTAATTCAGCGCGGCGCCCTAACCCCCCCGGGAGGGGACAATGCAGCTGTGTTGATGGCTCACGTTTAAGCATGTTTTAGTGCTATAGCCGAATTTATACATGCGCAAGCAGCTACTAAAATAATAGCAAATGATTCTTTTTAAAACTATTGATGCTTTGACGGCTTCACTACAAGAAGCTGGCTATTTTGCAGACCGCCGTCTCGCTACTGCTGTTTTTCTCGCCCTCAAGCTGCAACGCCCTTTGCTGCTTGAAGGAGAACCAGGCGTAGGTAAAACCGAGCTGGCCAAAGCGCTGGGTAAAGCGCTCCATCGGCAGCTTATTCGCCTGCAATGCTATGACGGCCTGGAACAGCGCGAAGCACTCTACGAATGGAACTACGCCGCCCAGTTGCTGCACATGAGAGCGGCTGAGCTGCGGGCCCCCACGCTCGGCACTGGCGTGTCCTCGCTGCCCCCCGAGGGGGCGTCCCCCGCCTTGGGGCGGCCCGGCGGCGTTGGGTACGTCGACACAGCCGACGTAGAGCGCGAGGTCTACCAAGACCGTTACCTGATTCGCCGCCCGCTGCTGCAAGCCTTGCAGGCCCCTGCACCTGGCGCGGTGCTGTTGATTGACGAGGTCGACCGTGCCGACGAGCCGTTTGAGGCGTTTTTGCTTGAATACCTGGGTGAGTACCAGGTCAGCATTCCTGAAATCGGTACTGTCAAAGCGGTTAGCCCACCGGTAACAATTTTGACCAGCAACCGGACCCGGGAGTTGAATGATGCCGTCAAACGCCGCTGCTTGTATCACTGGCTGGACTATCCCGATCGAAAACGTGAGCTGGCGATTGTTCGAGCCCAAGTGCCCGACGCCAGCGAGGCTTTGTCGGCACAAGTTGCAGCGTTCGTTGACAAACTGCGTCGCGCACCGTTTGCCAACGCTTTCCAGCGTGCGCCCGGTATTGCTGAAAGCGTTGAATGGGCCAAGGCCTTGATCGCGTTGAACACGCTGACAGTAGACCCGGAAGTGGTGATGGACACCGCTGGTATTTTGTTCAAGCAGCGTGAAGACGTGACCGCCATGACCCATGAGATGGCTCAGCTGCTGTTAGAGCCCGATGCCGTGGAAGGCTGATGCTGCTAGGTGATGCGCGGCAAGGCAAGCTGGCTGACAACATTACCGGCTTCGGCCGCGCCTTGCGCCGCGCAGGTGTCAAGATTGACAGCCACCGCATAGCGCTGGCGCATGGTGCTGCAGGCCATGTTGGTATCGCAGAAAAAGAAGATTTAAGCGCTGCGTTTGAAGCCGTCATGATCAGCCGTGAGCAAGACCGCTTGGTATTTCGTGAACTCTTTGACGTGTATTTTCAAGATCCGAAAATCGCCAACAAACTGCTCGCGCAGCTCATGCCCAGCGCTGAAGGTAAAGCCGAGCCCAGCAAACGTCGCCCGCGCGTGCGCGAGGCGCTGACGCCACAAAAAAAGTTTGGCCAACAGGCCAAGCCAACGCAAGAAGACCAAAAGCTTGACTTTGACGCCGCCATGACGGCCAGCGACATTCAGCGCTTGCAGCATGCTGACTTCAATGCCCTGTCGGCCACCGAGTACCGCTTGGTGGAGCGGCTGGCGCGTGACATCAAGCTGCCGTTGCCGCAATTTGTATCGCGCCGTACGCGTCCGGCTGCAACGGGCGCACGTATGCACTGGCCCGGTGTGATGAGCCAAGCCGCACGCACCGGCGGCGAGCTGCTGCATTTACCTCGACTTGAACGCCAAAAAAAGTATTTGCCGCTGCTGGTGCTGGTCGATGTGTCCGGATCCATGGAGCGTTATGCACGCTTGCTGCTGGCTTTTTTGCACGCTGCCACCCGCCGCCACCCGCAGCGCGATGTGTTTGCGTTTGGCATGGGCCTGACAGATTTAACCCAGGCCTTCAAACACGCCGATACCGACGACATGCTGGCCCATGCCGGTCTGGCGATCGAAGATTTCGCGGGTGGCACGCAATTAGGCATATCGCTGAACAGCTTGCGCACCCATCACGCACGCAAATTGGTTGGACGGCGTACCATAGTGTTGGTGATCACCGACGGGCTGGATACGGGTGAGCCTGCTGAGCTGGCGCAAGAGCTGGCTTGGCTGCGCCGCCGAAGCCGCCGATTGCTGTGGCTCAATCCCCTGCTGCGGTTTGACGGCTATGCGCCGCTGGCCCAAGGCGCAAAGGTGCTGCATCAACATGCACATGGCATGCTGGCAGTGCACAATTTGAGCAAACTTGAAGAGCTGGCCAGCAGTCTGGCTGCACTGATGAAGAAATA
>JBBAPP010000035.1:8118-16771 GCA_040400775.1 Polaromonas sp.
ATTTGAGCAAACTTGAAGAGCTGGCCAGCAGTCTGGCTGCACTGATGAAGAAATAAAAAAGGAAAATAATATGGATATGCAAGGTGCACGGCAACTCGCCATTACCCAGCAGCAGGCCTGGGACGCACTCAATGACCCAGCAGTACTGAAAGCCTGCATACCGGGTTGCGACAAGGTTGAGCCTTCGGGCGAGAACCAATACAGCATTGGCATGTCGCTCAAAATCGGGCCAGTGTCGGCCAAGTTCACAGGCAAGATCACGCTCAGCGACATCAACCCGCCTGCCAGCTACAAAATCAATTTTGAAGGGCAGGGCGGCCCGGCAGGTTTCGGCAAGGGTAATTCGGCGGTAACGCTCACGCCGAATGACGCCGGCTGCGAGCTGGCCTACACCGTCCACGCATCCGTCGGTGGCAAAATTGCCCAGCTCGGCCAGCGGCTGATTGACGGCGCTGCCAAGGCCATGGCGGAAGACTTTTTTAAACGCTTTGACAATGAAATGCAGCGCCAGTACCCGGATGCCTATGCCGCCAAAATGGTCATGGGCGAGGTCAGTACGCAGCCGGGTGCAGTGGGTGAAGCATCCGATGCTTCAAATGGAAAATGGGTTGTTGGTGCAGCGCTTGCCTTTGGCTTGGCTTTTGCGCTTTGGCTGTACTTGAAGTAAATTTAAAGTAAATCATATGGAAAATCTTGATGTCATGGTGTTGCGTACCCTGCACGATTGGCGTGTGGCGGGCAAGCGCGCCCTGTTGGCTACGGTGGTACGTACCTGGGGCTCATCACCTCGCCCAGTCGGCTCCATCATGGCGTTGTGTGAGACCGGTGTGGTGGTCGGTTCGGTATCAGGCGGCTGTATTGAAGACGATTTGATTTACCAGTTCACACAAGCGTATTCGGGCGCAGGCAGCCAAAAAACCATTCCTTCTGGCCCGCCGACGTTTATCAAATACGGCATCACGGCTGATGAGGCGCACCGCTTCGGCTTGCCCTGCGGCGGCACGCTGGAACTGCTGCTGGAGTATGACCCCGATGCAACTGCTTTGCGTGAGCTTGTCGCCGCCTTGGAAGCAGGTCAGCTCATGCAGCGCAGCGTGAATTTAAAAAATGGCGCAGTAACTTTAAGCATGAGCGCAGCACCCGCTGAACTCAGCTTAAGTAAAACTGAACTCATCAACACCTTCGGCCCCGAGTACCGCATGCTGCTGATTGGCGCGGGCCAGTTGACGGAGTACCTGGCCAGCATGGCCCAGTTCAGCGGCTTTGCCGTGACGGTCTGCGACCCGCGTGAAGAGTACCGCAGCGCCTGGTCTGTACCTGGCGTCACCGTCCAAAGCAGCATGCCCGACGACGTGGTGATCGCCTTCAAACCCGACCGCCGCAGCTGCGTGATTGCGCTGACGCATGACCCAAAACTTGACGATTTGGCACTGCTGGAAGCATTGAACACCGAAGCGTTTTACGTCGGTGCCATCGGCTCACGCCGCAACAACCAAGCACGCCACCAACGCATGGCTGAGCACTTCAGCGTGAGCCAGCAAGCCTTGGCCAGGCTGCGCGGCCCGATAGGCATCTACATCGGCAGCAAAACCCCGCCTGAAATTGCGGTGAGCGTGATGGCTGAAGTGCTGGCAGTTAAAAACGGCGTGGTGCTGCCGCGCGACATGGAAGTAGCGCAAGCTAAAAACGAGCGGGCTGTGCCTGAAAACGATGCTGGTGTGTTGGTTTGTAGCGTGGCACCTTGAATCTAGCAGGCATTTTTTAAGCCTGTTGCCAAGCTTTTTTAAGCATTATTAGCCTCTAGACCAATAGATACGTGCGAAATAAGCTATTAAATATGTAGCGCTCTTGATGCCCAGTATTGTCATCAACAGCGAGCCCGCGACATGCGCCGTGGTCGTGATGAACGCCAGGTCGTAGCGTGCCTCCATCAAAAAAATCACGACTTCGGCTGAGAAAGATGAAAACGTGGTGAGCCCGCCGAGAAAACCAGTAATCAGCAGCAGCCGCCACAGCGGGTCAAGTTGCGGCATGGCCTGAAACACAGCAATACACACACCGACCAGATAACCGCCCACCAGGTTGGCAGCCAGCGTGCCCCATGGGATCACTCCGCCCGGCGTCAGCCACAGGCCCAGACCCCAGCGCGCCAAAGCGCCAACCGATGCGCCAATGCAAATTGCCAAGATAGAAAGGGCTGTGGGCATGATGAAAAAATTAGACAATCAGGCCATGACTTTAACCGCACCTGTACCGGCTGCTGAACCCATCAGCGTGAGCTTTCCCGACGGATTTTTGGGTCTGGTGATGCTGGACACGCAGTTCCCCCGGCCCGAAGGCGACATTGGCCATCCGTCAGCCTTTGGCGTGCCGACCCGGCGCTGCGTGGTCAGTGGTGCCTGGCCCGACAAAATCGTGCAGTCAGGCGCGGGCTTGCGCAAAAGCGGGGTGGTCATGCCTATATTACAGCTGGTGCGCAGGCTGGAACAAGACGGCGCAAAAGCCATCACCACCAGTTGCGGATTTTTGGTGCTGTTGCAAAAGCAGATGCAGGCGGCGGTAAAAATCCCGGTCATCACGTCCAGCCTGTTGCAACTGCCTGGCCTGCTGGCAACGCATGCTAAGGTCGGCGTGCTGAGCATCAGTTCCCACAAGTTGGGTGTTGAACATTTACGGTCAGCAGGCGTGCCGATAGGGCGCTTGCTAGATGTGGTGGTGCAGGGCGTGGATGCTAAAAGCGAATTTGCCACAGCGATTTTGGGCAATCGCCCCGAGATGGATTTGGACAAGGCAGGCGCTGAAGTGCTCGCCGCAGCGGTGGCGTTGAAAAACCGCGAACCGTTCCTGACCCAAGTGGTGCTGGAATGTACCAATATGCCGCCTTACCGTGCAGCAATTGAGGCGGCAACAGGCTTAAAAACCTGGGCCCTGGTTGACGATGCACGGCTAACCCGGCCCTGGAAGAGGGCAGTCATTTCGGCCTAGATGAGCTTGCCCCTGCACTCAGCGAGGGGAAATAGTTCCGCTTGCGGCTGAGTTACTTCGCAGCGCGACGCTTGGTGTAATCGGCAATGATGGCTGAGCCGTCGGCCCCGGCGGCTTTTTGCCAGTCGGCCAACATGATGGTGCCAACCTGCTGCATGTCGGTCATCAATTTGACTGATGGCTTGTGAATGACCATGCCTTTGCCGGTCAGTAACGTTTTGTACTCCTCGTTTTTGACTTCGCTGACTTTCCAGCCCCTGACTTCAGCGTCAAGAGCCGCTTTTGTTACCGCCGCTTGCGTGGCAGCATCCAGCGCGTTGAAGGATTTCAGGTTCAGCATGACTGCATTTTTGGGTAGCCAAGCCTGGGTGTCGTACCAGTTTTTGATGTGCTCGTAGGTTTTGCTGTCGTAACCTGTGGAGCCTGAGCTCATATAACTTTCAACTACACCTGTGGCCAGCGCCTGGCTCAGCTCGGCGGCTTGAATCGTTACGGGCTGCGCGCCAATCAGCTCAGCAATTTTGGCGGTGGCTGGACTGTATGCACGCCACTTGATGCCGCGCAAATCAGAAACTGATGAAATCGGTTTTTTACTGTAAATGCCTTGCGGTGGCCATGGCACACTAAATAGCATTTTCATGCCCTGTGACGCCAGCAGTTTGTCCATGGGGGCCTTTTGGGCGTCATACAACTTGCGTGCATCCGCATAGCCAGTGGCTAAAAACGGCACACCGTCCAGCGCGTACACCGGGTTTTCATTTGCAAAATTGGCCAGCAGCACCTCGCCTAGTGGTGCTTGACCGCTCTGCACGGCACGCTTGATTTCATTGGCTTTGAACAGTGATGCATTTGCATGCACAGTGATCTTCAATTTGCCAGCGGTAGCCTTGTCAACGTCAGCGGCAAATTGCACCAGGTTTTCAGTGTGAAAGTTGCCAGCCGGGTAAGCAGCGGGCAAGTCCCACTTGGTTTGGGCGAAGGCAGAGATACTGATTAACAGTGCAGCTGTTGTCAGCCCGAATTTCAATGTCATATGAACTCCTGGAAAATGATAATAAAAGTGTTTATATGTTAAGCGTATTGAACAACTTTGAGTTATCGGGCATACCCCAAACAAGGATCCTTTAAATCTGTTCGGTTGCACCTCCCCCACAAGGCTGATAGACAATCGTTGTCTTAGCCAATAAAAGAGCCATTGCATGACACCCATCCCCTTGATCAGCAACCCACCTTCTGCTTTGCGAACGGTACTCGACGCGGTTTACTTGGCTGCGGCTGTGCTGGGGGCTATTTGTGTGGCCTTGATAGTTATCTTAATGGTGTTTCAGTCGCTGGGTCGAGAGTTTGGCTTGAACACGGGGGCGACGAACGACATCGTGTCCTGGCTATGTGCAGCAGCAGCATTTTTGACCATGGCACATGCCTTCAAACATGGAGACTTTGTGCGGGTAACGCTGGTGCTTGAAAAGGTCAGCGGCAAAACGCGGCGAGTGATGGAAATGGTCAGCTTGGCCATTGCTTTGGTGGCCGTTGCCTACCTGGCCTGGTGGGCATGCCGATTCACTCTCCAGAGCTTTGAATTTAACGAACTGGCACAAGGCTTGTTACCGCTGCCCATCTGGATACCGCAGGTCAGCTTTGCCTTCGGCTCAGTGCTGCTGCTGGTTGCAGTGGTTGACGAGTTCGTGATCGTGGCGCGGGGCGGTGTGCCTACCTTTGTGCGGCTGACGGACGAGCGCCATGCCAAGGGCGACTTCTCGTCTGACATTTGAATTTAAAAAAATAAAAAAGGAAGGGCGAAATGGATATTTTGACCATTGGCGGTATCTTGCTGATCCTGATGCTGATGCTGCTTTCAGGCGGTGTGTGGATTGCCATGACACTGGCTATTTGCGGCTGGGTCGGGCAGGCGTTTTTTACCACCACGCAACCAGGCTTAAATCTGTTTTCAGCTTTCTGGGAAAGCAACGCCAGTTGGGAGTTGGCCGCACTCCCGCTGTTTATCTGGATGGGTGAGATTTTGTTTCGCACCAAGCTCAGTGAAGAAATGTTCACGGGCTTGGCGCCATGGCTTAACCGCATCCCGGGGCGCTTGTTTCACACCACGATTTTGGGTTGCGGTATTTTTGGCTCGGTGTCGGGCTCATCAGCCGCCACCTGCGCGACAATTGCCAAGGTGTCGTTGCCAGAGCTGACCAAGCGTGGCTATGACGAAAAAATTGCCATCGGTTCGCTGGCAACCGCCGGTACGTTGGGGATTTTGATACCACCTTCTATCACCATGGTGGTGTACGCCGTAGCAGCTGATGCATCTATTATTCGCATCTTTTTGGCAGGTTTTTTGCCTGGTTTTTTGCTGATGGCTTTGTTCTCGGGCTATATCGCCTGGTGGTCCATTCGCAACAAAGACAAAATGCCACCGCCCGAGCCCGCCACGTCGTTTAAAGAAAAACTGCGGCTTTCCAAAAACCTGATCCCATGCGCGCTGCTCATCGTTTTTATTTGCTGGTCATTGATTGCGGGCTGGGCTACCGCAACAGAATGCGCCGCTTACGGTGTGGTGGGCGCGCTGGCTTTGGCTGCGTACAGCCGGTCGTTGACATGGGCTAACTTCAATGAAGCGCTGATGGGAGCAACCCGCACCAGCTGCATGATCATGTTCATCCTGGCAGGCGCTGCATTTTTAACCAAAACGATGGCTTTTACTGGCGTGCCGCGGGAGCTTGCTGCCTGGGTAGATTCATTGGGATTGTCCCCCTATAGCCTGATTGCTTGCCTGGTCGTGGTGTACCTGGTGCTGGGTACGGCGCTCGACGGTATCAGCATGATTGTGCTGACGGCTGCGGTGGTGATGCCGATGGTGCAGAAGGCTGGATTTGACTTAATCTGGTTTGGTATTTTTGTGATCTTGCTGGTCGAGATTGCCGAGGTCACGCCGCCTGTCGGATTCAATTTATTTGTACTGCAGAACATGACGGGAAAAGACAGCAACCTGATTGCGCTGGCTGCTGTGCCCTTTTTCTTTTGCCTGGTGCTATGTATTGCATTGGTAACTGTGTTCCCGCAAATCGTCACCTTCCTGCCAGACCTGGTGATGGGTGTATCCAAATGATAAAAGTAGCAACGCTGCAAGCTAAAAAATGGCAATTCTGGATTGACCGCGGCGGTACATTCACCGACATCGTCGCCAAAAAGCCGGATGGCTCACTGCTGACACACAAGCTGCTGAGTGAAAACCCAGAGCAGTACCGCGATGCAGCAGTCGCTGGCATTCGCTACTTGCTGGGTTTGAAAGCTGGCGAAGTGATTAGCGCCGACGTGGTCGATTGCGTGAAGATGGGCACCACCGTGGCGACCAATGCGTTGCTGGAGCGCAAGGGCGAGCCAACTTTGCTGGTGACGACCAAGGGCTTCAGGGACGCCTTGCGCATTGCTTACCAGAACCGCCCGCGTCTGTTTGACCGCAACGTGGTGCTGCCCGAGCTGCTGTACAGCGCCGTGGTTGAAGCCCAGGAGCGCGTGGGTGCGCAGGGTGAAGTCTTGCAAGCATTAGATGTTTTGCTATTAAAAACAGATCTACTTACACAATATACAAGGGGGCTGCGCAGTGTTGCGATTGTTTTTATGCATGGCTACCGCTATACCGAACATGAAAAAGCAGCCAAGCGTATTGCCCTGGACATCGGCTTTACACAAATCAGCACCTCGCACGAAACCAGTCCGATGATGAAGTTCGTCAGCCGCGGCGACACGACGGTGGTGGATGCGTACTTGTCGCCCATCTTGCGCCGCTACGTTAACCAGGTGGCGGGTGAAATGCCGGGCGTTAAATTGTTCTTCATGCAGTCATCTGGCGGCTTGACGGATGCGCATGTGTTTCAGGGTAAAGACGCAATTTTGAGCGGCCCGGCCGGCGGTATTGTCGGCATGGCTCGTACCGCAGCGATTGCAGGTCACACCAAAGTCATCGGCTTTGACATGGGCGGCACGTCCACCGATGTGTCGCACTATGCGGGTGAATTTGAGCGCGAATTTGAAACCCAGGTCGCTGGCGTGCGCATGCGCGCCCCCATGATGGGCATCCACACTGTGGCAGCAGGCGGCGGGTCGATTCTGAAATTTGACGGAGAGCGCTTTCGTGTTGGCCCGCAAAGTGCGGGCGCCAACCCTGGTCCGGCCAGCTATCGGCGTGGTGGGCCTCTAGCCGTGACCGATGCCAACGTGATGGTCGGCAAGGTGCAGCCGCGTTACTTCCCCAAGGTGTTTGGCCCGAACGCTGACGAGCCACTGAACTACCAAGCCGCTGCCGCCCAGTTCAATGACTTGGCTAGGCAAACAGGCCGCAGTGCAGAAGTGGTGGCTGAGGGCTTCATCAACATCGCCGTGCAGCAGATGGCTAACGCGATTAAAAAGATATCGGTCGCACGCGGCTACGACGTGACGCGTTACACCCTGCAATGCTTTG
Source organism: Polaromonas sp. (assembly GCA_040400775.1). GTDB lineage: Bacteria > Pseudomonadota > Gammaproteobacteria > Burkholderiales > Burkholderiaceae_C > Polaromonas. The sequence continues at coordinate 15,569 of JBBAPP010000035.1, forward strand.
GCGGCGCAGGTGGCCAGCACGCCTGCCTGGTGGCCGACGCGCTGGGCATGACGCGCGTGTTTGTGCATCCCATGGCTGGTGTAATGTCAGCCTACGGCATGGGCTTAGCTGATCAAAATGTGATTAAAGAGCAGGCCATAGAATTGAAATTGACCAGCAACGCTCTGCCTGAAATTGTGCAGGCGTTGAACGTTTTGGCAGCTAGGGCTGAAGGTGAATTGCAGGCCCAAGACGTCAGTGCGGGCAACATCACCACCCGTCAGCGGGTACATGTGCGGTATGAGGGCAGCGATGCGGCACTTATCGTACCTTTCCCAATTTCCTCCCCTTCTGGAGAAGGGTTAGGGTGGGGGCACGCGCTCGCCGCTATCCAATCCGCCTTTGAAGCCGCCTACCGCCAGCGCTTTGCATTCTTGATGCAAGGTAAAGGCTTGGTGGTTGAGGCGGTGTCGGTGGAATCAGTGATTGCAGGCGACGCTCCAGCAGAACCACTTCTCGCGACGCACCAGCCGCGTGAAATAGATGACAAAGTGCGCCGTGAGATGGTACGCATGTATTCAGGTGGGCAATGGCATGATGCTGCACTGGTGGTACGTGAAGACTTGCAACCTGGTGACATCATTCCCGGCCCAGCCATCATTGCGGAAAAGAATGCCACCACCGTGGTGGAGCCCGGCTGGCAAGCGAGTCTGACGGCACTTGACCATTTGGTGCTCGATAGACGGTCGGATCGCGCCATAAAATTTGCAACGGGCACCACGGCTGACCCAGTGCTGCTGGAAGTATTTAACAACCTCTTCATGAATATTGCCGAGCAGATGGGTTTGCAATTGCAAAATACTGCGTACTCGGTCAATATCAAGGAGCGACTGGACTTCAGCTGTGCACTGTTTGACGCCGCAGGCAACCTGATTGCCAACGCGCCGCACATGCCGGTGCATTTGGGCTCAATGGGTGAGAGCATTAAAACCGTGATTCGAGAGAACGCAGGCAAGATGGAACCGGGCAACGTGTACGTGTTGAATGACCCGTACCACGGCGGTACGCATCTGCCAGATATCACGGTCATCACGCCGGTGTATTTGAGTGCATCACCAGAGCCTACTTTTTACGTAGGCTCTAGAGGGCACCACGCCGACATTGGCGGTACCACACCTGGTTCGATGCCGCCGTTTTCAACCCGCATTGAAGAAGAGGGTGTGC
>JBBAPP010000036.1:0-7021 GCA_040400775.1 Polaromonas sp.
CTGTAGGTGTCTCATTTGTGACGCTAGCGGCTCTGGCCCAGGATATCAAGGGCGATGCCAAAGCAGGCGAGTCCAAAAACGCCATGTGTGTTGGTTGCCATGGTATCAAGGGCTACCAGGCAAGTTTTCCCGAAATTTACAAAGTCCCCATGATTTCGGGGCAGTCTGCCCAATACATCGTCTTGTCCCTGAATGCCTACAAAAAGGGCGAACGCAAGCACCCCAGCATGCGCGGTATTTCTGAAACTCTGTCTGACCAGGACATGGCGGACCTGGCCGCTTATTACAGCGCTAGCGGTGTAGTCACTGGTGCCCCGCCTATGGTTGAAAAGCCATCAAAAGACCCGAATGAAAAAGTACAGGCACTCTTGGCCAAGGCCAATTGCTCGTCATGCCACGGTGCCAATTTCAGCAAGCCAATTGACCCGTCGTACCCCAAGCTGGGTGGCCAGCATGCTGACTATCTGCTGGTGGCATTGAAGTCGTACAAGGTTGAAAATAATGCCAAAGTGGGTCGGGGCAACGCCATCATGGCGAGCATGGCCAAGCAGTACACCAATGCTGAGCTGAAAGTGCTGGCTAATTATTTGTCGTCAATTGATGGCGAATTGAAAACCGTGCCGCAGAGCCGTTTTAGATAGCCGGGCTACTGTCCCTCAAAAAAACCGCTGATTTAGCGGTTTTTTTACGCCTGAATCACGTTGTATTTAGTCCCGGGTCGCCCGGCGTTGCACACAGTCGATATAAGCTGCGCCGTCTGGCGGCCGCCCGGCGCGCTGGCTTTCCCACACCATCTGGCCCAGGCACTCCATAGTTTCATGGTGCGCATCGTGCAGTGAGTCGCGTTTGGCGGTCAGCAGTTCCACCGCCTGCCGGATACCACGCGGCTGGTCGATGGAGCATTGCTCACTGATGGACAAATGCATCGACAAATGCAAAAACGGATTCGTTTTGCCGCCTTCTACGTCGTACATCTTTTCAAGCGCAGCGTCTGCATCTGCAAAATCAGCTTGGTATTCGGGGTGCTCTTCCAGCCATTGGCTGGCGATGGTTTCAATCGCCTCCATCGGTTGACTGGCACGCTGTTTTGCATAAACAGCGCAAAAAAAACGCCGAACATCGGCTTGGGAAGGCGTAAACATGGCGAAAGAATATCACGCGATGCCGCTGGTGTTGGGGGGGGTCGCAAGTCCTGCGCTGCATGCTGTGGGCATTGAAAATCTAGTTTTCAGACCACTGCCCACTGCCCCTGTCGGTGTGGGCTATTATTTCAACTCGGTTTGCAGCTGGATTTTTTGACACCGCAGGCGGTGTGCAGACGCAATATAAGTAGAAATAACGCCGATGGCCTGTTGTGCTGTCCATCGGTGCCGTTGGAGATTGACAAGCATGATCAACAAAATTGTTCGCTCGGCGGCTGATGCGCTGGCGGACGTGAAAGATGGCGCGACTGTTTTAATCGGTGGTTTTGGGACGGCAGGTATCCCTGATGAGCTGATTGACGGGCTGATTGCGCAGGGTGCCAAAGACTTGACGGTGGTGAATAACAATGCGGGCAATGCCGAGGCGGGTCTGGCGGCGTTGCTCAAAGCGGGCCGGGTACGCAAAATCATTTGTAGCTTTCCGCGCCAGGCCGACAGCCAGGTTTTTGATGGTTTGTACCGTAGCGGCAAACTTGAACTCGAACTGGTGCCGCAAGGCAATCTGGCTGAGCGTATTCGTGCGGCGGGTGCTGGCATTGGCGCTTTTTTCTCGCCCACCGGCTACGGTACCGAACTGGCTAAAAACGCCGATGGCAGCGCGCGCGAAACGCGCGAAATCAATGGCAAACAGTATGTGCTCGAAATGCCAATTTACGGTGATGTGGCGCTGATCAAAGCCGAGCAGGGCGACCGTTGGGGCAACCTGACGTACCGCAAGGCAGCGCGCAACTTTGGCCCGGTGATGGCTACCGCCGCTAAAAAAACCGTGGCCACTGTGCATGAGGTGCTGGAGCTGGGCGCATTGAACCCGGAGCACATCGTCACGCCCGGCATCTTTGTGCATGCGGTTGTCAAAATCGACCGGGCAGCGACGCAGGCTGGTGGTCAAAAGAAAGCGATCTGAAGATGACCTACCAAAAACGTAGCAAAGACCAAGTCGCCGCGCGAGTGGCCCAGGATATCCCCGAGGGTGCAAGCGTTAATCTGGGTATCGGCATGCCGACGCTGGTGGCAAACCACATTCCCGCCGCACGAGAGGTGCTGCTGCACAGCGAAAATGGCATTCTCGGCATGGGCCCTGCGCCCGCTGCGGGTGATGAAGACTATGATCTCATCAATGCGGGCAAGCAGCCTGTTACCTTGCTAAAAGGTGGTGCCTACTTTCACCATGCCGATAGTTTTGCCATGATGCGCGGCGGGCATCTTGACATCTGCGTGCTGGGGGCGTTTCAGGTGTCCAGCACGGGCGACCTGGCCAACTGGAGCACGGGGGAAGTTGGCTCCATACCCGCCGTCGGCGGCGCGATGGATCTGGCCATTGGTGCCAAACAAACCTGGGTGATGATGGATTTACTCACCAAGCAGGGTGTGAGCAAGGTGGTTGATCAATGCAGCTACCCGCTGACGGGGATTGGCTGCGTCAAGCGCATTTACTCCGAGCTGGCAACACTGGCCTGCACGCCGCAAGGCCTCACGCTGATTGATAAGGTCGACGGGCTGGCATTGGCTGAGCTTGAAAAGCTCATTGGCCTGCCCATCGCCTTATAAGCATCGCTGCCTCATATTTATTTTCTGGAGATCTATCAATGAACCAAGCCTTTATTTGTGACGCCATCCGCACCCCCTTTGGCCGTTATGGCGGCGCACTCAGCAGTGTGCGCACCGACGACCTGGGCGCGATTCCGCTCAAAGCGTTGATGGCGCGCAACCCGCATGTCGATTGGCTGGCCGTCACGGACGTGCTGTACGGCTGCGTCAACCAGGCCGGTGAAGACAACCGTAACGTCGCCCACATGGCCTCCCTGCTGGCCGGGCTACCGATGGAGTTGCCGGGCGCTACCATCAACCGTTTGTGCGGCTCCGGGCTGGACGCGATTGGCACGGCAGCACGCGCCATCAAGTCGGGTGAAGCTAGCATGATGATTGCTGGCGGCGTTGAAAGCATGAGCCGTGCGCCCTTTGTGATGGGCAAGGCTGAAAGCGCTTTCAGCCGCGCCGCGCAGATCTACGACACCACCATTGGCTGGCGCTTTGTCAACAAGTTGATGAAGGAAAAGTACGGCGTCGATGCGATGCCCGAGACCGCCGAAAACGTGGCCAAAGACTACAACATCAGCCGCGAAGACCAGGACAAGATGGCCCTTAGCAGCCAGCTCAAAGCCGTTGCCGCGCAAAAGGCGGGCTATTTTGATGCGGAGATCACGCCTGTAACGATCCCGCAAAAGAAAGGCGACGCCGTTGTTGTCAGCAAAGACGAACACCCGCGTGAAACCAGCATGGAAGCCCTCGCCAAGCTCAAAGGTGCCGTGCGGCCCGATGGCAGCGTGACAGCAGGCAATGCGTCTGGCGTGAACGACGGTGCTTGCGCGCTGCTGCTGGCTGATGAGGCTACCGCTGCCAAAAACGGCTTGACCCCACGCGCCCGCATTGTCGGCATGGCGACCATAGGCGTTGCCCCGCGCATCATGGGCATTGGCCCTGCGCCTGCCACACAAAAGGTGCTGGCGCTGACCGGTTTGACGCTGGCGCAAATGGACGTGATTGAACTCAATGAAGCCTTTGCCGCCCAGGGCCTGGCCGTGTTGCGCCTGCTGGGCTTGCAAGACAACGATCCGCGCGTCAACCCCAACGGCGGCGCGATAGCGTTGGGCCACCCGCTGGGCGCATCAGGCGCAAGGCTTGCTACTACTGCAGTGAACCAACTGCACAGAATAGGCGGCCGATACGCCCTGTGCACCATGTGCATTGGCGTGGGGCAGGGCATTGCGCTGGTGCTTGAGCGGGTTTGATGGGCAATGAAATGCTGCATATGCAGTAGCGTTTTGTTGCTCGCCACAAAGCCAGCCTGAGCGGCACGTGGGTCATCTCTGCAGCCCGCCTGAACTGGCGACACAGGGATTTTACTAATCGATGTTTTCCCATAAAATAATTTTTATCGATTAATATGACGCTTCTGACTATTTACCTTTTGGGGTGCAAGTATGAAACGTCGTTCACTTTTGTGGGGTGTGGCTTTGGCTTTAACGGCGGGTCTGGCGCTTGCCGCTTACCCCGAGAAGCCGATCAAAATCATTGTGGCATTTCCACCGGGTAGCTCAACGGACATCGTGGCACGCACCTTGGGTATAGCGTTGGCTGAAGCACTGGGTCAGCCAGTGGTGATTGAAAACCGGCCCGGTGCAGGCGGCAATATTGGTACGGTCGCTGTGGCGCGCTCCGCCCCTGATGGCTACACATTTTTAATGCACAGCGTGGCGTATTCGGTCAATCCGTCGCTGTACAGCAAGGCCGGCTATGACATCGGCAAAGAGCTGACGGGCGTGGCCATGGCGGCAGTGTCGCCCAACATTATTTATGTGCATCCGTCCGTCAAGGCCAATGACCTGAAGGAGTTATTGGCGCTGGCCAAAACCGAGAAGCTCAGTTACGCGTCATCAGGCAACGGCACCACCACGCATCTGGGCGCCGAGCTGCTGTTCAAAAACCTGGCCAAGGTGGATATTTTGCATGCGCCCTATGCACCAGCCGCCGCCGCCAATGCAGTGGTCAGCGGCCAGCTGCCGGTCGGCTCAACGTCCATACCGCCAGTGGTGCAACTGGCCAAAGCAGGCAAGGTGCGGCCACTGGCCGTGACCAGCGCCAAACGCAGCAGTGCGCTGCCTGATGTGCCTACTGTGGCCGAGCTGGGCTACCCCGGCTTTGAGGCCAACACCTGGTTTGCCATGCTGGCACCCGCTGGTGTGCCAGCCGCCGTGCTGGACCGCGTCAATGCTGAGATCAACAAGATTTTGCAAAACCGCAGCATCAATGAAGGCTTTGCGGCCCAGTCCCTTGAGGCCGTGCGGATGGACCGCCCCACGCTGGATGCCTACATCGCAATAGAGGCCAAAAAGTGGGGTGCGGTGGTGGTCCAAACCGGCGCCAAGGTAGATTGATTTTTTAACCCGTTCAAGAAAGTTTTAAACGTGAAGCTCATCAGCTACAAGCATGACAACGCTGTCCGCTACGGCGTGCTGCTAGGCAACAACGTTGTCGATATGCGCGATTGCATGGTGGATGCGCCCGCCAGTATCAACGACTTTGTGGCCGTTGCCAGCAGCCAGCTGGGGTTGATGGCGGCGATTGCCGCCCGCGCCGCGGCTGCCCAGGCGTTGCCACTGGCCCAGGTGCAGCTGCTGCCATGTATTCCGCGCCCCAGCAAAATCATTTGCCTAGGTGTCAATTACCACGACCACGCGGCCGAAGGCGGTAACAAAGTGGCTGACTACCCGACGATCTTTTTTCGCGGCCCCTCGTCTCTCGCGGCGCATGGCGATGCGATACCCATACCGGCGATTTCAACCTCACTGGACTACGAGGCCGAGCTGGCGCTGGTGATTGGCAAAACCGCCCGTAACGTCAGTGAGGCTGATGCGTTAGACCACGTGTTTGCCTACGCCTGCTTTAACGACGCGACCTTTCGTGACTACCAGCGCAAAACCACGCAATGGACAGTCGGCAAGAACTTTGACCAGACCGGCGGTTTTGGCCCGCATCTGGTCACCGCTGATGAACTGCCGCCCGGCTGTGTGGGACTGCACATTGAGTCACGCCTGAACGGCCGGGTGATGCAAAGTGCATCGACCACTGACATGGTGTTTCATGTGGCGCCAACGATTGCCATGATGTCAGCCTGCATGACGCTGGAGCCCGGCGACGTGCTAGTGATGGGCACGCCTGCCGGCGTGGGCTATGCCCGCAAGCCCCCCGTGTGGATGGTTAATGGCGATGTGATTGAAATCGACATTGAAGGCATTGGCGTGCTACGCAATAGCGTGGCGGGCTAGCGGCCTGAGCGCGTTGCATACCAGCCCGCAACAACTCAAGTCGGTGGCTGGATTTGCAGATGGATGGCGTTTTCAGAAACCGATTTCGAGGTGCGGCGGTAATGCGCAAGCAACAGTTGCACCGCAACATCTGCCCGGCCTTCGATGGCAGCATGAAAAAGCGCGAGATGTTCAGCGTGCTCGTTGCGACTGCTGAAGTTGCGACTGGCCGCGAGCTGGCGGTAGCGGTAGGCCTCAGTCGACAGTGCGGCGCAAAAATCACGCAGCCAGCGCGACGGGCAGTTGGCCAGCAACTGCACATGAAACTGCCGGTGCAGGGCTTCCCATTCGAGGTTGGGCACATAGTGGCTGGTGGCCAGCGAACGCGGCGTGCGCGACAGCCGGTGTACCAGCAAGGCCAGGGCGTCTTCCCAGGCGGGGCTGCGCGCGGCAATCGATTCTCCAAGGGCAATCGCTTCAACCTGACAGCGGGTGTTGGTCAGCACCGTCAGGTCGTCCCACAGCAGCGCAGCCACGCTGAAGCCGCGTTGGTCGTTTCTAGTGACCAGGCCTTCAGCCGACAGGCGGTTGAGCGCCTCGCGCACCGGGCTGGCACCAACACCGTAGCGTGCGCCCACTGCGTCCACCTTGAGCTTTTCATCGGGCCTCAGGTCGCCATGCAGGATGTCACTACGCAACGCGTCGTACACCGCACTGGCGCGGGTGGTGCCCGTGGCTTCAAGGGCTTGGTTGGCTAAAGCTGGTTTACGTGGCATGGATGGCTTGGCTCGAACGAATGAAATGCGGGTTTTATCGATTATTTTAAAGCAAAGAAAGAAACATGAAGGACATCACCCAAGCCAACCTGAGCGATGCCGTCAAAAGCAGTTTTGAGCCGATCGACAACCCCCGAATGCGCCTGCTGGTCGACCGGCTGGTGCATCACCAGCATGCCTACGCGCAGGACACCGGGCTCACGCATGCGGAGTGGCGCGAGGGGATTGCCTTTTTGCA
>JBBAPP010000036.1:7121-8414 GCA_040400775.1 Polaromonas sp.
CGCAACGCCTGGCGGCCTGCGCACTTTCACGTGATTGTGGAAGCGCCGGGTTACCGCAGCCTGATCACAGAAGTGTTCGATGCGGAAGACCCGTATGTCGAGAACGATGCCGTGTTTGGCGTGCGCGCGTCTCTGGTGGCGCATTTCAAAACCGAAAGCCATGCAGAGGTGGCGCGCCGTTACCAGTTGCCGGCAAGCTATTTGGTGGTGGATTTGCCTGTCAGGCTGGCTCTGGTCGCTTGATACAGCGGACCAATACGCCCATCTTCCACCAACAGAAAAACTGATTTCCCGCGCACCACTTGCTACCTAAGGCCAAGCTGCGCACACTTAGGGATTAGAAATTTCCAAGGACAAGAGACATGGCAAGCACGATTGGATGGATTGGTTTGGGCCGTATGGGCGAGGCCATGGTCAAGCGGCTGCTCAAAGCCGGACACCCGGTGAGCGTGTGGAACCGCACCGCAGCCAAGGCTGAGCCGCTGCTTGAATATGGCGCAACGATCGCCGCCAGCAAACAGGACTTGTCCAGTTGCGATGTGGTTTTCACCATGGTCTCCACGACGGATGACTTGAAAGAAGTTTTATTTGGCACCGGCGGCCTGGTGGCAGGCAGCAGCAAACCCAAAGTGGTGGTCGACAGCTCGTCCATTTCGCAGGAAGGCTCGGCTGACATCCGCTTGCAACTTGAGGCGCTGGGCGTGGCCTATCTGTGTACCCCTGTGTCTGGCAATGCCAAGGTGGCCAAGGCGGGTAAGCTGCTGACGGTGTCGAGCGGACCCAAAGCTTTGTATGACCAGGTCGAACCTTATTTGCAGGCCATGGCCCGCAAGGTGATGTGGGTTGGCGAAGGTGAGCTGGCGCGGATCTGGAAGATTGCGCACAACACCATGTTTGGCGTGGTGATTCAAAACCTGTGCGAGATCACGGTGCTGGCTGAAAAAGCCGGTATCCCGCGGCATGTATTTTTAGAAAGCATCAATGACTCGGTGTTGGGCTCGATGTACACGCGCTACAAAACACCGATGCTGACCAATCTCAGCTTTGACCAGGTGACGTTCACGCCCAAGTTGCTGCTTAAAGACATGGACCTGGGTATGGCAGCGGCCAAGAGTTACGGCGTGGCCATGCCCGCTGCAGCGGCTACCCGTGAATCGGTCTCGCGCATGGTGGGCCGGGGCCATGACAACATTGACTTTGCCGTGCTGCTGCTTGAGACCGCCAAAGACGCCGGGCTGGCGTTAAAGTCTGAAAATGTGAAGATGAGCGACGGCCTGGAAAGCTAAAACGTGG
>JBBAPP010000036.1:8514-10876 GCA_040400775.1 Polaromonas sp.
GCGTTAAAGTCTGAAAATGTGAAGATGAGCGACGGCCTGGAAAGCTAAAACGTGGCCGCCACGCTTTTCACTTCATGTCACACGCCGCCCTCCGAGGGGGCTGGCCTTGCTTGGGGCGGCCCTGCGCGGCGGCCGCTTGTCGCGTTCGGGATAGCCATATGACCCGCACCCTGATCAAAGGCGCAACCATCATCACGATGGATGTACAAGGCGATTTACCGCAGGCCGACATACTCGTCACGGGCGATACGCTGACGGACATCGCCCCCGTCATCCATGCCGATGACGCTCAGCTGGTGGATGCTACGGGATTCATCATCATCCCTGGCCTCATCAACGCCCATATGCACACCTGGCAAACGGCGCTGCGCGGCCTGGCGGCCAACTGGACGCTGATGGAATACTTCCAGAAAATGCACGCCGGGCTGGCTTTGGTATTTACCCCGCAAGACCTGTACATCGCCACGCTGGTGGGCGCGTTGAATCAAATCAACTGCGGCACTACCACGCTGGCTGACTGGTGCCACAACAACCCCACCCCCGAACACAACGACGCGGCTATTGCCGGCCTGCTTGAATCGGGTATTCGCGCGGCGTTTTTTCATGGCACAGCCAAGCCTGACCCCAAGCCAGGGCAAACGCCTTTTTGGGAAGTGCCGCATCCGCGTGCAGAAGTGGAACGGCTGCTCAAAGCGCACCAGGGCCAGCCCTTATTGAGTGTGCAAGCCGCTGTGCTGGGGCCGCATTATTCGACCTTGAGCGTTGCGATGCATGACTTTGCCATGGCCAAAGACCTGGGGCTGATTGCCTCCCTGCACCAGGGCGGTGGACCAGCGCGTACCCCCGATGGCTGGGAGAAATTAGAGGCTGCAGGGCTGCTGGGTGACAACATCAACATCGTCCACGGCCATGCACTGAGCGATGAGCAACTCCAACGCTTTTGTGATGTGGGCATGAGCTTTTCAGCCGCCGCTGAAAGTGAAATGAGCCAGGGCCATGGCTTTCCCATCACCGGGCGACTCAAAGCCATTGGCAAAGCGCCGTCGCTGGGGGTTGACCTGGAATGCGTGCTCAGTGGTGACATGCTGACCCAGGCACGGGTGGCGCTTGGCATGCAGCGCAGCCTGGACAACTTTGCCTTTCGTGGCGCGCATGGCGGCATTCCGCCCACATCTACCGTCACCACGCGTGAGGCGCTGGCTTGGGTTACCGTCGAAGGCGCGCGCATGCTAAAAGCATCGCACCGGATTGGCTCTCTGGCCGCTGGCAAGCAGGCTGACCTGGTGATGCTGCGGGCCAGTGACCTGAACATGCAGCCGGTACACGATGCTGTCAGTACGGTGGTGATGCAAACCAGCCTGGCCAACATTGACAGCGTGATGGTGGCAGGCCAATGGAAGAAGCGCCATGGGCAGTTGCTGAATATTGATCTGAAACCCAAGCTGGCAGCGCTGAAAGCCTCGGGCCAGAAAATTGCTGCTGCTTTGGGCTTGTGAGTCGGGGTTTATACAAGCTATAAAATATATAGCTGCTTGTGCACGTATCTATTGGTCTAGAGACTGTTTTTATAGTTAATTTGGAGACAAAACCATGAAAAAACGACTTTTTTCAACTGCAACTGTGGCTTTGCTGGCTGTGGCGCTATTGGCTAGCGGCGCTAGCTTTGCCCAGACACCCGACTACCCCAGCAAGGTCATCAAAATCATTGTGCCGTTTACCGCTGGCAGTGCCACTGACATCATGGCGCGCATTGTGGGTGAGCGTTTGTCGGCCAGCATGGGCCAGCCGGTAGTGGTTGAAAATCGAGCCGGTGCGGGCGGCACGCTAGGCGCAGCGCAAGTTGCCAAAAGTGAGCCTGACGGATACACGCTGCTGGTGGTGTCGACTGGCCACGTTGTCAACCCGGCGCTGTACGGCAACCTGCCGTATGACACGGTGGCCGACTTTGCAGGTGTCACGCCGCTGGCTGCATTGCCCAACATGCTGGTGGTGGCCGCCAACAGTCCGTTGAAATCTGTGGCCGAGTTGATGGCCGCGGTCAAAGCCAAACCCGGCCAGTTCAATTACGCATCTGCTGGGGTGGGCAGTGCCACGCATGTGAATGCCGAAAAATTTCGCGCAGCAATTGGCGCGCAAATCACGCATATTCCCTTCAAGGGCACGCCTGAGACGATTGTGGAAGTCAGCGCGGGTCGGGTTGACTTCATGTTCACGCCGGTACTGTCGTCTATTCCTTCCATCCGTGAAAACCGCATGCGGGCACTGGCCGTGAGTACAGCCAAGCGCTCAAGCGCGCTGCCTGATGTACCGACGGTGGCTGAGGCAGGCTTGCCAGGCTTTGTGTTTGATTTCTGGATTGGCC
>JBBAPP010000036.1:10976-12919 GCA_040400775.1 Polaromonas sp.
CCGACGGTGGCTGAGGCAGGCTTGCCAGGCTTTGTGTTTGATTTCTGGATTGGCCTGCTGGCCCCGGCAAAAACACCGCGGCCGATTGTGAACAAACTCAATGCCGAAGTCCGTAAAGCGCTGGCGCAGCCTGAGGTGCTGGAGCGCCTGAGCAAACTGGGCGCAGAACCCATGCCCATGACACCCGAGCGTTTTGACGCCTACATCAAAGAAGAATTCAATACCCTGGGCAGCATCATGAAGGCTGCGCCTAAATAAATGGCACCCCCACGCTTGTCGCTTCGCGTACTGCGCTGCCCCCCAGGGGGCTGGCCTTGCTTGGGGCGACCCTGCGCTGGCGGCCGCTTTAAACGGAAAGATGCAGATGACTGTTCACACCCTCAACATCAACGGTAGCACGCACGCTGTGCAGGCAGATGAAAACACGCCCCTGCTCTACGTGCTGCGCAATGACTGCGGGTTAACCGGCACACGTTTTGGTTGCGGCATCGCGCAGTGTGGCTCCTGCCATGTACTGATGGATGGTGTGTCTGTGCCGTCTTGCGACACGCCGCTTTGGGCTGCTGTTGGCAAAGCGCTGGTGACGGTGGAGGGCTTGGGTGAGTCGGGCGAGTTGAGCGCCTTGCAACAAGCGTTTGTGGATGAGCAAGCCGCGCAGTGCGGCTACTGCATTTCTGGCATGTTAATCAGCGCTACCGAATTGCTGCAAAAAAACCAGCAACCCACCGAGGCCGACGTTCGCGCCGTACTTGACAAGCACCTGTGCCGCTGCGGCACGCACAACCGCATAGTGCGCGCCGTGCTGCGTGCTGCAGCCAAGGTCGCCGTATGACCGCCCCGCCCACCACCCTAGCCACCTTACCTGGCAGCCTGAACGCCAATCGCCGCCTGTCGCAGTGGCTGGCCATTCACGCAGATGGCACCGTGACTGTGCGTACCGGCAAGGTCGAGCTGGGCCAAGGCATTGCCACGGCGTTGGCGCAAATCGTGTGTGATGAGCTCGGTGTGGCCGCCTCGCGAATCCGCATGCTGGCCGCCAGCACCGCCGCTGGCCCGAATGAAGGCGTGACGGCGGGCAGCATGTCGGTACACGACTCGGGGGCTGCGCTGCGCCAGGTATGCATTGAGGCACGGGCGATTTATCTGCAGCTTGCATCCAGGCAGTTTCAACTGTCAATCACCGATGCCGCTTTGCTGACCGTACATGATGGCAGCATTCAAACGCAAAGCGGCCAGCAAATCAGCAGCTACTGGACCTTGGCCAACGATGCGCTGCTGGACTGCGAGGCGACCGGGCAGGCATCGTACCAAGCTGCCAGGCCAACTGCCGCCTTGCAGCGTCTGGACATCCCCGACAAAGTGACAGGCAGGCCACGCTTTGTGCATGACATGACGCTACCCGGCATGCTGTTTGGCCGCGTGCTGCATCCGCCATCACCGGGTGCAACGCTGTTGGGCGTTGACCTCACAATCGTTGATGCATTGCCCGGTGTGGTGGCTACTTTGCGCGACGGGAGCTTTTTAGGGGTGGTTGCCAGTGATGAACATGCTGCCGTCAAAGCGCTGGCAAAACTCGCAACACTGGTGAAGTGGGAAGAACCAGAAACCCTGCCAGACATGAACGACATGCCTGCTTTTTTGCGTCTACAGCCGGTTGACACCAGCCTGGTCGGCGAGAAAAAGTCTGAAGAATCAGGGCAAGCAACCAAGCACTTTCATGCCAGTTATTCCAGGCCTTTCATCGCCCACGCATCTGTAGCGCCCTCATGTGCTGTCGCACGTTACAGCCCCGACTTGCTGGAAGTCTGGACGCACAGCCAGGGTATTTTTAACCTGCGAGCTGACCTGGCGCTGATGTTCGGCATGGCGGACAGCCATGTCAGCGTGCAACATGTTGAAGGTGCAGGCAGCTACGGCCACAACGGCGCAGACGATGCGGCGTG
>JBBAPP010000036.1:13019-16649 GCA_040400775.1 Polaromonas sp.
TACGACAAGCAGGTCGCCATCAACATGCCACTGGCCATCGGTGGTGGGTCTGAGCGTAACGCTGTGCCGACCTATGACTTTGCAGCATGGCGGGCCACCAGCCACCGCTGCCTGACCATGCCGATTCGCACCTCGTCCCTGCGCTCGCTGGGCGCACATTGCAATGTGTTTGCAAGTGAATCGTTTGTCGATGAAGTTGCAACTGGGCTGGGCGCTGACCCGCTTGCATTCAGATTGCGCCATTTGACTGACCCGCGTGCCAAAGACGTACTGCAAGCTGCTGCCAACATGGCTGATTGGGATCACTTGCAAAGTAACAAACTAGAAGGACAGGGCGCAGGCATCGCTTTTGCGCGCTATAAAAATACAGGTGCCTGGTGCGCTGTGGTGGCTTTGGTTGATGCGACGCAAGAGCTGCGGGTTAAAAATTTGTGGCTAGCGGTTGATGTAGGCCGTGCAGTGCACCACGACGGTATCGTCAATCAAATTGAAGGCGGCGCGATTCAGGCGCTGAGCTGGACGCTCAAAGAAGCAGCGCAGTTTGACCGCACCCGCATCACCAGCGATACCTGGGAGCGCTATCCGATTTTGCGCTTTTCAGAAGTTCCTGTGGTCAATGTGCAGGTGATCGACCGACCCGACCAAAAATCCCTGGGTGCTGGCGAGGCCACCAACGGCCCGGTGTCAGCTGCGATTGCCAACGCCGTTTTTAATGCCCTGGGGGTGCGAGCCCGCCATATGCCGTTCAGCATGGACGCCATAAAAAAAGCCGCTCTGGCAGAGGAAAATGCATAGTGTTGTTGCGCGTCAATATTTTCAACACCTCAAGCAACCTGCCCTTGTTTGCCGCGATGGAAAAGGGCTACTTCGCCCAGCGCGGTTTGACGATTGAAGTGCAAAACACGCCAAATTCAGACCAGCAACGTGCTGGCTTGGCTGCTGGCAAGTTTGAGATTGCGCATGCTGCGGTCGACAACGCGGTAGCGATGATTGAAGCTGGAAATAATGCGCTTATCGTTTGTGGCGGCGATGCGGGTATGAATGATTTCATGGTACGTCACGAAATTACATCAATACAAGACCTGCGCGGCAAACTGCTGGCAGTCGATGCGCCCAACACCGCTTATGCGCTGGCTGCTAAAAAAATTCTCAAGTTGCATGGCTTGCTTGAAAACCGCGACTACAGCGTCAAGCTGGCGGGCGGCACCGGCCCACGCGCAGCCGCCATGGTGGCTGACCCGCAACTGGCAGCAGGAATGATCAACCCGCCGTTTTCGTTTTCAGTACTGGACAAAGGGCTGAAAAGCCTGGGCACGCAGTTTGACTTACTCGGTCCCTACCAAGCTACGGGTGCGTTTGTCATGCGACCATGGGCAGCGCTGCATGCGGGTGTCTTGACGCACTACCTGGCGGCCTACATTGCAGGTCAGCGCTATGTGATGAACCCTGCCAACCGTGCGGAGATGGTGGCGTTATTGGTTACCCGCTTCAAGCTGACACAACAAGTGGCTGACGGCACCTACGATGCGCTGGTCAAGCCTGGCTCAGGCCTGGCGCCTGATGCACGCTTTAACCAAGACGGATTTAAAACCGTGCTGGCGATTCGCGCCGAGATGGAAGGCATGTGGGGCGGTGTGCCGCCCGCGCCTGACAAGTACCTTGATTTGTCTTGCTACAACAAAGCACTACAGGTGTAACCGATGGACTATCCCCAACGCTTGCCTTACATCGACTTTTCAGCCATCACAGACCCGGCCATGATGGCCGAGTTTGAGCGTGCTGCGCGCGAAGGTGCGCCGCGCCCTGAAAGCCATGCCATACGCGCTAACGTACCAGCTGTTTTTTGGGCCTTTACCAACGCCTGGAATACGACGTTCGTCAACGGTGTGTGTGACCACGCCATCAAAGAACTGTGTCGCCTGTACGTGTCGCAGGCCGTCAATTGCAATTACTGCGGCAACCAGCGCTCTGTCAAAGCGCAAGAGCAGGGTCTGCTCGAAGCCGATGTCAAGGACCTGCTTGATTTTGACAAATCAACCCGCTTCACACCACGACAAAAAGCCGCACTGCGTCTGGCAGAAGCCATCACCTGGGGGCTTGAATCAACTGACGAATTGTGGAAGGGCTTGTACGACAATTTTGAAACCGGCCCGATGGTGGAACTTGGTTTTTTTATTGGACTGACGATGGGCCAGCAGCGTTGGAACCGCCTCATCAACATGCAGCACAGCCAGTTCATGGCGGGAACGACGGGCGGGCTGGCTCCGGGTGTTGCGCCGCAAAAAGCTGCCTGAAGTTGAATAGGCCAACGATGAACATCCACTTTATCGGTATCGGAAAAATGGGCTTGCCCATGGCGTGCCATTTTTTGGCTGCCGGGCATGCGGTGCGTGTCAGTGATGCTGATCCGCAGCGGCTTGCACTGGCCACCGCCAAAGGGCTAACGGTGGCTGTTGAAGCAAAAGCCATGGCTACGGCCGACATTATTTTTTCATCTTTGCCGCATGATGTGGCCTTGCGCGACGTCGCCAGCCTGGTCGCTGCATCTGCTTGCAAGGGCGCGACGTTTGTGGACACCAGCACGGTGTCACAGCAGGCCTCCAGCGAGGTGGCGGCTGTGCTTCAAGCCAGCGGTATTGTTTATCTGCGTACAACGGTTTCAGGCAACAACAAAATGGCCGAGGCTGCGCAGCTAACCGTCATGGCATCTGGCCCCAGGGCTGCCTACGATGCCTTGCTTCCCGTGCTCAAGCTGTTAGGCCCACACCAGTTTTACTTGGGTGCAGGCGAAGAGGCGCGATTGATGAAGCTGGTGGTCAACCTGATGATTGCGCAGACCAGCGCCATGCTGTCTGAAGGCCTGGCGCTGGGCCGCAAAGGCGGGCTGGACTGGCAGGATATGTGGCGCGTGCTGTGCGCCAGTGCTGTTGCCTCGCCCATCCTGAAAGCCAAGGCTGTACAACTGGCTGAACGTGATTTCAGCCCCACCTTTACGGTGGAGCAGATGGTCAAAGACCTGACATTGATTTTGGCCGCTGGGCAAGAGGTGCACACGCCTTTGCCGCAAACCGCCATGACGCTGCAACTCATGCAGGCCGCTATGGCGCAAGGCGATGCGCTGGACGACTACGCGGCCATTATCAAAACTGTGGAACGCAGCGCGGGCCTGGACACCGATCTGAATTCACTAAAAAACTAACGCATGAAAAGTTTTATCTATAACGGCCAACCCGCACGCGTGGTGTTTGGCGCAGGCAGCTTGCAGCAACTTGCACGTGAGATAGAAACGCTGGGTGCCAAGAAAGCCTTGGTGCTGTCAACACCCGAGCAACGCGCCTCCGCTGAAATGGTGGCCGACTTGCTGGGTAGCCGCGCCGCCGGTGTGTTTGCGCGGGCCGTGATGCATGTGCCGATAGAGACTGCCCAAGAGGCACGGGAGGTGGCACGCAAGTTGGGGGCAGATTGCGCAGTGGCGATTGGCGGTGGCTCGACCACCGGGCTGGGCAAGGCCATAGCGCTGGATTCGGGCTTACCGATTCTGGCCATTCCGACGACTTATGCGGGCTCTGAGATGACGACGATTTACGGTATCACTGAAGCGGGCGTTAAAAAGACCGGTAAAGATGCCCG
>JBBAPP010000037.1:0-16445 GCA_040400775.1 Polaromonas sp.
AGCTGTTCAACGTCGAGTTTGATGTGATTAAAGACATGAAAGACCCAGGCAAGACCAGGTAATTCCATTTTCAAATCATCCGTGCACTTTGTCGGCTTCGCTAGCCGTACGCTTGTACTGTCGCCCTCTTCGCCTTCGCGTTCACGAATGATGTGGAAATGGAATAAGCTTAATGTTTGCTCTGAGTTTGTCTTCACAAAGCTTTCGACAAACTCAGTCCGAACGATATTTTTATGTTGACTATTCTTTTTGACGGCATCGCTTACGGCATGCTGCTTTTTATTCTCGCCGTTGGTCTGGCCGTGACCATGGGCCTGATGAACTTCATCAACCTGGCGCACGGTGCGTTTGCCATGGTGGGTGGTTACATCACCGTGTTGCTGATGCAAAAACTGGGCGTGCCGTTTTTGGTATGCCTGCCGCTGGCTTTTTTGGGTTCGGCTTTGATCGGTGGTGTGCTGGAGCGCACGCTTTACCGGCCCATGTACAAAAAGCCGCACCTCGACCAGGTGTTGTTTTCCATCGGGCTGACGTTTATGGCGGTGGCCAGTACCGATTACTTTATTGGTTCCACCCAGCAGATCATGCAGTTGCCCGAGTGGCTCAAAGGCCGCACCGAGATTGAAGTCTTTGGTGGAGGCGGGGGGACGCTCGGCATGGGCCACTACCGTCTTTTCATCATCGCGGTGTGCGCAGGGCTGACGATTGCACTGCAATTTGTGCTGGCCAAAACCCGCTTTGGCAGCCGCCTGCGCGCCTCGGTCGATGACCAGCGCGTGGCTGCTGGTCTGGGTATCAATGTCAATGTGGTCTTTTTGTCGACCTTTGCTGTCGGCTCTGGCTTGGCGGGCCTGGGTGGCGCACTGGGTGCCGAAGTATTGGGGCTGGACCCGATCTTCCCCTTGAAATTCATGATTTACTTCTTGATTGTTGTGGCCGTAGGCGGTACCTCGTCCATCACCGGGCCGCTGCTGGCGGCGCTGCTGCTGGGCATTGCCGATGTGGCGGGCAAGTACTACATCCCCAAACTGGGCGGTTTTGTTGTGTACAGCCTGATGATTGCCATTTTGATCTGGAAGCCGCAAGGTTTGTTTGTGCGCAAGGGTGGAAAATGATGCAGCCTTCTACCAATGCGCTTCAAAAAAGTATCACCCAATCGCTGCACAGTGGCAGCCGCTGGAAAGCCTGGGAGCCGGTGTTCTGGCTGCTGGTTTTGGCCTCACCGTTTTTGCTTGGCACGCACGCGCTCATCATCAATGAAATAGCCATCGTTGCGCTGTTTGCGATATCGCTAGACCTGGTGCTGGGCTACACCGGCATTGTGTCGCTGGGGCATGCGGCGTTTTTTGGCATGGGGGCTTACGCGGCTGCATTGTTTGCCAAACTGGTCATGCCAGACCCATTGGTGGGCCTTGTATTTGCGACGCTGGTAGCGACAGTTTTGGGAGCGCTGTGCAGCTTTACTATTTTGCGTGGCTCTGACTTGACGCGCCTGATGGTGACGCTGGGCGTAGCTTTGATTTTGTTTGAGCTGGCCAACAAGCTGGACTGGCTGACGGGCGGCGCTGACGGTCTGCAAGGTGTGGTCATGGGACCGCTGTTGGGCAAGTTTGCCTTTGATTTGAGCGGACGCACATCCGCCTGCTATTCCATCGTGGTAGCACTGTTTTTTTTCGTGCTGGCACGGCGCTTGACGCGATCGCCGTTTGGTGCAACGCTGATGGCGATACGAGACAACCGCCTGCGCGCCATGGCGGTTGGTATTCCAGTGGCGTCACGTCTGGCTGTGATTTACACCATCGCTGCAGGTATTGCGGGAGCGGCGGGCGCGCTGCTGGCGCAAACCACCGGTTTTGCATCGCTCGATGTGTTTGCGTTTGACCGCTCGGCGGATGTGATGTTGATCCTGGTGATTGGCGGTACCGGCTGGCTGTATGGCGGCATTGCCGGGGCGGTGGTGTTCAAGATCATGCAAGACATTATTTCAACCATCACGCCGCAGTACTGGACGTTCTGGATTGGCCTTTTTTTGGTGGTGCTGATGCTGGTGGGACGCGAGAGGCTGCTGCGCCCCTGGACATGGTTTAAAAAAGGCGGGGCATCATGAGTGCGCAAGAAACTGTCCTCTCAGCCGAAGGTTTGGTGATGCGCTTTGGCGGCATCACGGCCACCAACAATGTCACCTTGAATTTGAAAAAAGGCGCACGCCACGCGCTGATTGGGCCCAACGGCGCAGGTAAAACCACGCTGATCAATTTGCTGACGGGCGTGCTGCAACCGACGCAGGGCCGTATCACGCTGCTGGGTGAAGACATTACACATCTGGCACCACACAGCCGGGTTAAACGCGGTATGGTGCGTACCTTCCAAATCAATCAGTTGTTTGGCACACTCACGCCCCTGCAAACGCTGGCGCTGTCGGTCAGCCAACAGCATGGCCTGGGTGGCAGTTGGTGGCATCCATTAGGTAGCAAAGGCGAGGTGGTAGACCGCTGTGCGCAGTTGCTGGAGCAATTTCACTTGACTGAAGTGATGAACCAGCCGACCCAGGTGCTGGCCTACGGCAAGCGCCGCTTGCTGGAAATTGCCATCGCACTGGCCTGCGAGCCGCGGGTGCTGTTGCTGGACGAGCCCGTAGCTGGCGTGCCTGCGGGCGAGCGTGAAGAGCTGCTGCAAACCGTGGCCGCACTGCCTGCCGATGTGTCAGTGTTGCTGATTGAACACGATATGGATCTGGTTTTTAGTTTCGCCAATCGCATGACGGTGCTGGTCAATGGTGCGGTGCTGACCGAGGGCGACCCGGAGCAGATTGCCAACGACCCGCAAGTCAAGGCAGTGTATTTGGGGCATGGGGAGGAGTCCAGTCATGACTGCGTTGTTAAAAGTTGAGGGCTTGAGTGCTGGCTACGGCGAAGCAGTCGTTCTGACCAATATATCCGTCACACTTGACGAAGGCAAAACCCTGGCGCTCTTAGGCCGCAACGGCACAGGCAAAACTACGCTCATCAACACACTGGCTGGAGCGACGCGCCAGCATGGTGGCAGCATTTCTCTTGGCGGTGTTGCCTTGCACAAGTTAGCATCGCACGAGCGCGCCGGTGTTGGCATAGGCTGGGTGCCGCAAGAGCGGAATATTTTCAAATCGTTGACGGTTGATGAAAACCTCAGCGCTGTGGCCCGACCCGGTAACTGGACGCCTGAGCGCGTCTATGCTTTGTTCCCACGCTTGGCTGAACGCAAAGGTAATTTAGGCACGCAACTGTCAGGCGGCGAGCAGCAAATGCTGGCTGTGGGTCGTGCGCTGGTGCTCAACCCCAAGCTGTTGCTGCTGGATGAGCCGCTTGAAGGTCTGGCTCCGATTATTGTGGAGGAACTCCTCAAAGTGATTGCGTACATCACGCGTGAAGAGGGCCTGTCAGCCATCATTGTTGAACAGCACCCACAAGCGATTTTGAAAATTTCTGACAGCGCCGTGGTGCTGGACAGAGGTACTGTCGTCCACTCGGGTACGGCCAGCGTGCTGCGTGAACAGCCCGAGCTGCTGGATCGGCTTCTGGGTGTAGCGCGCTAGTCCTTGTGGGTAACATGGGGGATGACCCAGCCATTTCAAAAATTTCAATACCCCCGCTTGCTCAGCATCGCAGGCTCAGACAGCGGCGGCGGTGCCGGCATTCAGGCTGACCTGAAGACTTTTTCAGCACTCGGCTGTTTCGGTATGACGGCCATCACCGCGCTGACGGCGCAAAACACGACTGGCGTGCGCGCCATTCACGCTGTGCCCCCAGACATGCTGCGCGACCAGATTGACGCAGTGCTTGAAGATATTGGCGTCGATGCGGTGAAGGTCGGCATGCTGCATTCACCTGAAATTGTGCAAGCCGTGGCCAGTGCCATTGACCGCCATGCGCTGCCTTATGTGGTGCTGGACCCGGTGATGGTGGCTACCAGCGGTGCCGTGTTGATTGACAGCCCAGCGATTACCGCACTGGTGCGTGAGCTGTTTGGCCGTGCGGTATTGATTACGCCGAACCTGGATGAAGCGTCACTGCTGGTAGGCCGAACCCTGCGCAGTGAAGACGACATGCAAGCCGCGGCGCACGAGCTGCTGGCCAAGGGTGCGAAGGCGGTGCTGATCAAAGGTGGGCATTTGGCGGGCGAGGTGGTCAGCGACTTGTTGCAAATCTCTGGCGCAGCCCCGCATTGGATGCGCGCACCACGCATTGCTACGGCCAACACGCACGGCACAGGTTGTACGCTGTCGTCGGCGATAGCCGCGTACCTCGCGCTTGGCAACACGCTGGCTGATGCGGTTGAGGCCGCTCGCACCTATGTCCGTGGCGCGCTGGCTGCGGGTGCAGCCGTCAAAACCGGCCAGGGTGGTGGGCCGCTGAACCATGCGTTTGCGCCGCAGGTGATGCGGCTCAAGTCGCTTGCCAGCTAGGGCAGTGCGGATTTATTCAGCGCGCTCCCCTAAGTTTTTTTGACTGAATCGCGCATCAACTTAGCCAACACAAACGTCAACACCAGCGTGGGTATGGCCGCTCCCCAGCTAGGCGCCATTTTCGACATCAGGTGGTAAAACACCACGCCACTGAACCAGATCAGCACCGCCGTGTAATTCACGGGCCGCTCAGTCACCAGCGCAGCCACGTTGGTTTTGCCCACCAGTCGCGCCAGAATCACGCCGTACAGCGGTATAAATACCGAACTCAGCATCAATAAAAACGGCTCCAGTGCGTGCATCGGCAGCACCAGCCCCAAAGCGGTACACACCACCGCAAAGCCCACACCAATGTTTCGTACTGACCATGACGGTTTCAAGCTGTGACCCGCCACTGCGCCGGAATAGACATCGCCGTAAGCGTTGTCCACCTCGTCAATCAAAATCAAGCCCAGTGCAATCAAGCCGCCTTGTGCCAGCAGCAGGGCAGCAACCAAATCAGTGCTCGGTGTGGTGATGGCAATCAAAACGCCGAGCGAATAGCACCAGATATTGGCTACCGCATAACCTAGCCAGGTACCGCGTAGGGCAGTTTTGCCGCTTAAGCCGTGGCGCGCAAAGTCAGCCACCAGTGGCAGCCACGATATCGGCATGGCAATCACCAAGTCAAGCGCCTGCATGGTACTCATGCCGCCCGTACCGGGTTTGTTCCAGATGTTGCTCAGGCCTTGCACGCTGGCCTTGCCTAAAAACTGCCACGTCAGCCACACCAGCGATGCGATCACCAGCGGCAAACCAAAGCGACCAATAAACTTGCGCACCAGGCGCGTCATGCTGCCCGATATCAACGCCACCAGCACTGCGCCCCACAGCAGCGTGGCCAGCACAGGCCACCAGTTAGCCGCAAAGCCACCGCCTTGGCGCGCAATAGCTACTGTGCCATCGCGCATCACCACCAGCTCAAACGTCGTCCAGCCGACCAGTTGCACGATGTTTAGCAGCACTGGCAATTTGGCAAAGCTGGAGCCGTATGTCGCGTGCATCAGTCCCGAGCTGGACAAGCCCGTGTCACATCCCAGTTTGGCCGTCCACGCCAGCATGCCCGCCCCGAGTATTGACCCCAAAACAATCACCAGTGCCGCCTGCTGCGGCCCCACGGCAGGCACCAGGTAAGCACCAATTTGCATCACCAGTAGCCCCACGCCCAGGCTCAGCCAGAGCGCGGCGTGGTCGTTAAAGTCAAAAGAGCGTTCAGCGCCTGGCAGCGGGGTGAGGGCGGTGTTGGCGGGGCTGGTAGCGCTGGTGTTGGCTGTTGTCATGTGTTTTATGCAGTTTTATTTGTTTTAGGGCTAAAAATGCAATTTTAAGGGCACTTTAGGAAACAAATTGGTCTATGGACTAATAAATACGGGCGCAAGCAGCTATAAATTAAATAGCAATTTATTCGCTGAATGCCTACTGCGCCACCCATCCGCCATCCATGTTCCAGGCCACGCCGCGCACATTATTGCCGGCTGGGGAGCAGAAAAACACCGCCAGTGCGCCCAGCTCTTCGGGGGTGGTGAACTGTAACGACGGCTCTTTTTCACCCAACAGTTGGGCGGTGGCAGCTTCCATGGTCATATTGCCTGCTTTGGCTCGGTCGTCTAGCTGCTTTTGCACCAAGGGCGTGAGTACCCAGCCGGGGCAGATGGCGTTGCAGGTGATGCCGCTTTTGGCGTTTTCCAGTGCGATGACTTTTGTCAGGCCGACGATGGCGTGTTTTGAGGCGACGTAGGCTGATTTCTCAGCTGAGGCGACCAGGCCGTGGGCGGATGCCACGTTGATGATGCGGCCCCAGCCCTTGCCGCCATTGGCCTGTTGCATGGCGGGCAGTGCCAGGCGGGTGGCGTGAAAGGCGCTGGACAAATTGATGGCAATGATGGCGTCCCACTTGTCGACAGGGAAGTTCTCGATACGTGCGACATGCTGAATGCCTGCGTTGTTTACCAGAATATCGACCTGGCCAAATTCGGCAGCGGCATACGCCATCATGTCGGCGATATCTGAAGGCTTGCGCATGTCTGCGCCGTGGTACGTGACGTGTATGCCGTGGGCAGCGCCTGCATCGCTAATTTCGGTCTTGGGCATGTCTACATTGCCAAAGCCGTTCATGACGATATTCGCGCCTTGCGCGGCCAGTGCTTTGGCAATGCCCAGGCCAATGCCGCTGGTGGAGCCGGTGACTAACGCTGTTTTACCTTTGAGCATGGTGAAAGTTTCTCCGTATGATTGAACAAATTTGTACGGTAATTATCAAGCCTTTAAAACATGAACTTCGCCATTTTGCAGCCTGCACTTCATCACGTTTTATGCCCTGACGCCAACGGCGGCCACAAAATGGCCTATTGGCAATGGGGCGACCCAGCTGCCGCGCATGTGGTGGTGTGCGTGCACGGCCTGTCCCGCCAGGGCCGGGACTTTGACTCGTTGGCAGCCAGTCTGGTTGAAAAAGCCAACAGCAATATCCGCGTGATTTGCCCTGACGTGGCGGGGCGCGGTGAAAGCGATTGGCTCAAAGACGCTATGGGCTACCAGATCCCAACCTACGCCGCTGACATGCTGGCGCTGCTTGGACAACTGCATGTTAAATCACCCATCACAACACTTGATTGGGTCGGCACCAGCATGGGTGGTTTGATAGGCATGGTCGTGCTTGGGCAGCCGGGTTTGCCGCTTCCAGTTGGTATCAATAAGCTGGTGTTGAACGACGTCGGCCCGGCGATTGAATGGCTTTCGATTGTGCGGATTGGCATGTATTTGGGTGCGCCCGTCACCTTTGACTCAGTGCAGCAAGCGGCTGACGCGATGTGGGCTATTTCTAACGGCTTTGGTCCGCACACGCCTGAGCAGTGGCTGGCGTTGTCCAAACCCATGCTGCGGCCCGTGACGGACGCACCCGGTAACAAACTGCGCCTGCATTACGACCCGGCATTGGCTACACCTTTCAAGCTAGCCACCCAAGAGTCAACCCTGCAAGGCGAAAATAAACTGTGGCAGCTGTACGACAACATCGCAGCCCCAACGCTGTTGCTGCGCGGGGCAGATTCTGATTTGCTCAGCCCGGCCACTGCCCAGGCGATGACGCAGCGCGGGCCTAAAGCCAGGCTGGTTGAATTTGCTGGTGTGGGACATGCGCCAACACTGGTTGCCGCAGAACAAGTAGCTGCTGTTAGCGAATTTTTGTTGGGCTAACACGCCAATGAAAAGCCAAGCGCCCGCCGTTAATTCGCAAATCGTCACAGCCACCGCCAGCAGCCTGCCTGAGCAGCCGCAAGCACTGGCGCGCGCCCGTGCGTTTGCCGAGCCGCTGATTGCCAGCGAAACATTGGACACCGGTGAAAACACGCTGGTGCATGCCGATGCAGTCGCGGCGATTTTGAAGTTGATTGGCGGGTCTGAAGCGATGCAGGCCGCCAGCTATTTGGTGTATGCCTGCCAGCACCTGACCAAGCCGCTGGAGGTCATCACCAAGGCCTTTGGCGCGCACTATGCCGAGCTGGCGATGGAGACCACCAAGCTGGTCCATGTGCAGCAGCAGGCAAGGGCAGCCAACGCTACGGCGCAGCTTGAAAACGACCCGAAGGCGCAGCTGGAAACCGTGCGCAAAATGCTGCTGGCTTTCTCACGCGACTTGCGGGTGGTGATGCTGCGTTTAGCGTCGCGTTTGCAAACGCTACGCTATTGCGCTTTAGCCAAGCAGGCCGCGTCACCGGCCATGGCGCATGAGTCACTGCATGTGTTTGCGCCGCTGGCCAACCGATTGGGCATTTGGCAAATCAAATGGGAAATGGAAGACCTGGCGTTTCGATTTTTAGAGCCCGAAACGTATAAAAAAACTGCGCAATTGCTGGACGAAAAACGGGTCGAGCGTGAGCAGTTCATGCAAGGGCTGCGAGCCGACCTGGAGCGTGAACTCAACAAAAGCGGTGTAGCGGCACTGGTGCAGGGCCGACCCAAACACATTTACAGCATTGTTAAAAAAATGCGTGGCAAGTCGCTGGGCTTTGACCAGGTGTTTGACATTCGCGCGCTGCGCGTCATTGCGGCCGATGCCAGTGGTTGCTATGCAGCACTCAGTTTTGTGCACTCCCGCTTTGCGCCGATTGAAGGCGAGTTTGACGACTACATTGCCAAGCCCAAATCAAACGGCTACCAGTCGCTGCACACCGTGGTACGAGATGATGCGGGCAGGGCGGTTGAAATCCAAATCCGCACCCAGGCCATGCATGACCATGCCGAGCATGGCGTCGCTGCGCACTGGGTCTACAAAGAGGCGGGCACCAAGGGCTATGCTGGTATATCTGCCAGCAGCGAATACGATTCAAAAATCGCAGTGCTGCGCCAGTTGCTGACCTGGGAGCGTGATTTGTCCAGGCCGTCACAACAAAACAATACGGGTCTGTTTGATGACCGTATTTATGTTTTGACGCCCGATGCCGCGATTGTTGAGCTGCCGCAGGGCGCAACAGCCGTTGACTTTGCCTACAGCGTGCACACCAATGTGGGTCATCACTGCCGGGGGGCGCGGATTGACGGGGCGATGGTGCCGCTCAATACGCCACTGCAAAACGGCCAAACGGTGGAAGTCATCACCGCGAAAGAAGGCGGTCCGTCGCGTGACTGGTTGAACCCCGAACTGGGCTTTTTGTCCAGTCACCGGGCCAAGTCAAAAGTACGTGCCTGGTTTAACGCGCTGGAGATGGTGCAAACCGTTGCCAAGGGCCGTGAGGCGGTTGAAAAGCTGCTGCAGCGCGAAGGCAAAACGGCGATGAAGCTGGACGACCTGGCAGCCCAGCTTGGTTTTAAAGCAGCGGATGATTTGTTTGAGGTGGTGGGCAAGGATGCGTTGAGTTTGCGCACGATTGAAAACATGCTCAAACCGCCAGAGCCTGCGCCTACCCAAGACGATTACGTACTGGTAAAAAAGCCACGCGCTATACCCCATGCCAAAAACGGCGGCGTGCTGGTCGTAGGTATGGGCTCGCTGCTGACCCAACTGGCCAAATGCTGCAAGCCTGCACCGCCTGACGATATTTTGGGCTTTGTGACCAAAGGCAAAGGCGTAAGTATCCACCGCAGCGACTGCAGCAACTTTCGCAATATGGCGCACGGCAGCCCTGACCGCGTGATTGACGTCGAGTGGAATGCCCCCCAAAACGCTGACGGAGCAGCCTACCCCGTCGATGTGTCGATAGAAGCATCCGACAGGCAGGGACTCTTGAGAGATATTTCAGAGGTGTTCACCAAAGAAAAAATGAACGTGATTGGTGTGCAAACGCAATCAGTCAAAGACAACCGTGGCGGTACGGCCTGGATGACCTTCACGGTAGAAGTCGCACAGTCGGGGCGGCTCAAACAGGTGCTGGGTGTGGTGGCAGGTGTGGCCGGGGTTAGATCAGCGCGGCGAAGATAAGCTATAATCAGACTCGACTTTAGGCGCATAGCTCAGCTGGTTAGAGCACCACCTTGACATGGTGGGGGTCGTTGGTTCGAGTCCAATTGCGCCTACCAATCTCTTGGTAATTTTCCCTTATTCAGGGTAAACCCAGAGAACTGGTAAATTATAAAAAGCCCCAAACTTCCTTAGAATAAGCATTACCACTCGGCATGTTGCTGTGGGTTTATCTTCAGGAGCGTGCAGTGCCAAAAGCCAAACCCTCTTTAGCGTCTCAACCCGATTCAGTCCCCCCTGGCCGGGTGATTAAAAAGTACCCGAATCGGCGGCTTTACGACACTGAAACCTCCACCTACATCACTTTGACAGATGTCCGGCAATTGGTCATGGACAGTGCCCACTTTGTGGTGGTCGACGCCAAAACCAATGACAACCTGACGCGAAGCATCTTGCTGCAAATAATTTTGGAAGAAGAGTCCGGCGGCGCACCCATGTTTACGGAGGCGGTACTTGGTAATATCATTCGCTTTTACGGTAACGCCATGCAGGGGTTTATGGGCGCTTATTTAGAGAAAAACGTGCAGGGATTTATGGATTTGCAGGTCAAAATGGCCGAGCAAGCCAAGGGCATGAGCCCCGAGAACTGGGCCAAACTGATGAATGTCCAATCCCCCATGATGCAAGGCATGATGGGAAATTACGTCGAGCAGTCCAAAGATGTGTTCACCCAAATGCAGGTACAAATGCAAAAGCAGAGTGAGCAGATGTTGTCAGCATTCGGTCTGAAAAGATAGTTCGCCTCGATCTTCTAGCGGCTCTGAGACAATAGAGCCATGAGTGATGTTATCTCCCCCCTTGTTCCTACCATCCGTAAAGCCGCCCCGCGCGTTGGCTTTGTCAGCCTTGGCTGCCCCAAGGCGCTGACCGATTCTGAGTTGATCCTCACGCAACTGAGTGCTGAAGGCTACCTGACCTCTAAAACTTTTGAAGGTGCTGACCTGGTCATTGTCAACACCTGCGGTTTTATTGACGACGCGGTTAAGGAAAGCCTGGATACGATTGGTGAGGCGCTGGCCGCTAACGGTAAAGTGATCGTGACCGGTTGCCTGGGTGCAAAAGCAGGAGAGGGCGGCGCCAATTTGGTACGTCAAATGCACCCCAGTGTGCTGGCGGTTACAGGCCCGCACGCCACGCAAGAAGTGATGGACGCGGTGCACTTGAACTTGCCCAAGCCGCATGACCCGTTTGTTGACCTGGTGCCGAACTCCTTTGGTATCGCAGGCATCAAGCTCACGCCTCGGCATTACGCCTATTTAAAAATCAGCGAAGGCTGCAACCATCGCTGCACGTTTTGCATCATTCCGTCGATGCGCGGTGACCTGGTGTCACGCCCGATTGGCGATGTGCTGGTTGAAGCACGCGCACTGTTTGAAGGCGGCGTCAAAGAGTTGTTGGTCATCAGTCAAGACACCTCGGCTTACGGTGTTGACGTGAAATACCGTACTGGCTTTTTTGACGGCAAGCCCCTCAAAACTCGCATGCTGGAACTGGTGCAGGCTCTCGGTGAGATTGCCGAACCCTATGGCGCTTGGGTACGGCTGCATTATGTGTACCCTTACCCCAGCGTGGATGAAGTTCTGCCGTTGATGGCGACTGGCAAAGTGTTGCCGTACCTGGATGTGCCTTTGCAGCACAGCCACCCTGATGTGTTGAAACGCATGAAGCGACCTGCCAGTGGTGAAAAAAATCTGGAACGCATTTCGCGTTGGCGCGAGATTTGCCCCGAAATCGTGATTCGCAGCACCTTCATTGCTGGCTTTCCGGGTGAGACTGAAAGCGAATTCGAGCACCTGCTGGACTTTATGCAAGAGGCCAAAATTGACCGTGCAGGTTGTTTTGCCTACAGCGCGGTGGCGGGTGCCACGGCCAACGACATTCCCGGTATGCTGCCGATAGATGTACGCGATGAGCGACGCGCACGCTTTATGGCGGTGGCTGAAGCGGTGTCTAGCCAAAAATTACAAAGTCGCATCGGCGCTACGATGCAGGTCCTGGTGGACTCAGCCCCGGCGCTGGGCCGCAAAGGCGGCGTCGGTCGCTCGTATGCCGATGCGCCTGAGATTGACGGCGTTGTGAAGCTTTTAGCGCCAGAGAAAATCAGCAAAACCCTGAAAGTGGGTGAGTTCACCAAAGCGCGGATCGTAGGCGTTCAGGGGCATGACCTGATTGCCGTTCCGTTCTGATACCTAAAACATTCAGGTAATAAAAAAACCACTGGGTTTCAGTGGTCTTTTGAGATGATTTTTAAAATTAAACCAACAAATTTTCATATGGTGCCCGGGAGAGAACTCGAATCTCCACATCTTGCGATACACGGACCTGAACCGTGCGCGTCTACCAATTCCGCCACCCGGGCAAGCCTCAGAGTGTACCATTAGTTAGATTTAGATACGGCGTTTTCAGCTGAAATGTTTAAGCGTCATACTTATCTAGACACCTCAAGTAAACAGCACACTGCATAACTTCTAAAGAGATTTTTATTAAAACAACCCAACACAGCGCCAGCACAACGTCTGGCCTCCTCGCAGAATTCGAGGGCAGCGTTTCTGGCCACCGTGATGGCCACGGTTTTGTGCAACGCGATGACGGTGAGGCCGATATTTACCTGCCGCCCAACGAGATGCGCGCCGTACTGCACAAAGATCGGGTCAAGGCACGCATCGTCCGGCACGACCGCAAAAACCGGCCCGAAGGCCGTGTTACCGAGATCATCGAACGTTCGCCCAACCCTATCATCGGCCGCCTGTTACAAGAAAGCGGCGTGTGGTTGGTCGCGCCTGAAGACAAGCGCTACGGCCAAGATGTGCTGATCCCCAAGGGCGCGACGGGTTCTGCCAAAACGGGCCAGGTAGTGGTGGTGCAACTGACCGAGCCGCCTGCGCTCTTTGGTCAGCCTGTAGGCCGCGTGAAAGAAGTGCTGGGCGAGATTGACGACCCTGGCATGGAAATTGAAATTGCGGTGCGCAAATATGGTGTGCCACATGAGTTTTCAGACGAAGCGATGGCGCTTGCCCGCACGCTGCCCGATGCCGTGCGCCCACAAGACAAGAAAAACCGGGTGGATCTGACCGACATCGCGCTTGTCACCATTGACGGTGAAGACGCACGCGATTTTGATGATGCCGTGTACTGCGAACCTGCCAAAGTAGGGCGGGGCAAGGGTTGGCGCCTGCTGGTCGCTATTGCCGATGTGAGCCACTATGTTGAAACTGGCAGCGCGATTGACGTTGACGCTTACGACCGAGCAACCAGTGTGTATTTTCCGCGCCGCGTGATTCCGATGTTGCCTGAAAAGTTGTCTAACGGCCTGTGCTCGCTAAACCCGAATGTCGAGCGCTTGTGCATGGTGTGCGACATGCTGGTCAGCGCCAAAGGCGATGTGCATGCCTACCAGTTTTACCCGGCAGTCATGTTCAGCCAAGCGCGTTTTACCTACACCGAAGTAGCGGCTATTTTGGCCAACACACGCGGACCAGAAGCGGCGCAGCGCAAGGCACTGGTACCACATTTGCTTGATTTGCATGACGTGTACCAGGCACTGCTGAAAGAGCGCAGCGTGCGCGGGGCAGTAGATTTTGAAACCACTGAAACACAAATTGTGTGCGACGAAGTCGGGCGCATTGAGAAAATCATCCCGCGTACCCGCAACGTGGCGCACCGCTTGATTGAAGAAGCCATGCTGGCCGCCAATGTGTGCTCGGCCGACTTTATTGCCAGCAGCAAACACGTCGGTTTGTTCCGCGTGCATGAAGGTCCGACGCCTGAGAAAAAGGACATGCTGCGCAACTACCTGAAGGCCGCAGGTATCGGCATGACGATCAGCGACGACCCGTCGCCGTCTGAGTTTCAGCAAATCGCCCAGGCCACCAAAGACCGGCCCGATGCCCAGCAAATCCATTCGATGCTGCTCCGCTCCATGCAGCAGGCGATTTACACACCCATAAACAGCGGCCATTTTGGCCTGGCATACGAGGCCTACACGCACTTCACCAGCCCGATTCGGCGTTACCCGGACTTGCTGGTACATCGCGTTATCAAAGCGGTGCTGAACAAGGCCAAGTACCAGTTGCCAAGTTTGCCGACGCCGGGCGAGGCAGAAGCCAAGTTATCGAAGCGCCTTGCTGCAAGAGTCAAAGACCCTGAACAAAAACCAAAAAAAGCCAGTCTTGATGAGCTGGCCTGGCAAGCCGCTGGCCTGCATTGCAGCGCCAATGAGCGCCGTGCAGACGAAGCCAGTCGTGACGTAGAAGCCTGGCTCAAATGCAAGTACATGCGCGAGCATTTGGGTGAAGAGTTTGGTGGCGTTGTTTCGGCTGCAACTGGCTTTGGCATTTTTGTCACGCTGGATGCGATGTACGTGGAAGGCTTGGTTCATATCACCGAGCTGGGTGGCGAGTACTTCCGCTTTGACGAGGCCAAGCAAGAGCTGCGTGGTGAGCGCACCGGCATTCGCTATGCCATTGGCTCGCGGGTGCGGGTGCAGGTCAGCCGGGTTGATTTGGATGGTCGCAAGATTGACTTCAGACTGATCAATGAAGGCGAAGCACTGCTGGCTGTGACCACCAGAGCCATGAAAGACAAAACCGGTGGTCACATCAATGAGCTACCGGGTCAGGAGCGTGGTGTGGCGCGTGATGGCAAGGGCAATCGACGTGCGGGTGCGCCTGCAAATCGACCCAACCGAGGATCGGGTGTATCTTCGTCAAGCCGCACCGAGCGCGGATCTGGTGGTTTGCTACTATCGCCGATTCAGGCGTTGAAGGCCGCAGTTAAAAAAGCGGCTGGTAAAACATCCGCCAAAGCCGGGCGCAAGCAAAGTAAAAAACCGCGTCGTTGAAAATGAAAAACCTGTGCTGATTCGCATCCTATCTTTCCTGCTGGAAACCTTTTTTTTCGTGCTGATTGCGGCCGCACTGCTGCGCGCCTGGATGAACTGGACGCGCGTCAATATGCGCGGCCAGCCTGGTGTGTTTGTGATGGCGGTGAGCGACTGGCTGGTCAAACCAATTCGCTTGGCGCTACCCAAAACGGTGACGCAATCAAAAATCGATTGGGCCAGCTTGCTGGCAGCGACATTATTTGCGCTGATGTATGGGCTGGTTTGGCTGCTGTTGTTTAGCGTGATCTTGGGCGATATGGGTTTGGCCGCGTTAGAGCCGGTCATGTTGCTGTCATTGCTGGGTTTTGCATTGAAGATGCTGCTCAGGGTGGCTATGCAAAGTATGATAATTTTGGTGATCGGTTTTGCTATTTTGTCTTGGGTGCAACCCGGCTCACCCGCTTACAGCTTGCTGGGTCGCCTGACCGAGCCTTTGCTGGCACCCTTGCGTCGCGTGATTCCTTCTGTAGGCGGTATTGATTTGTCGGCCATCGTGCTAATCATTGCACTGCAAATTGGCTTGATGGTGCTCACTTAAAGCTGCTGCCAGCCTGGAAGCCGTCAGCGCCTCGCTAGGCCGTGAGAAGTACGACATGAACGCCCTCAGCGGGTCATGCGGCTGCGCTGCAAAGCTGTGGGTGTGATGGAAATTTCTGTAGAAGCAGGGTTGGGCTGGACGGATGTCCAACGCAGGCCTGGGTGTCGCACTAAAGCCTGGCATCTGAGGCCTGGCATCTGATTCCGTTTCCAAATCATTTGTGTCTAGGCGCGAAGCTGCAGGCAGTGCTCTAGCACGACAAGGCGAAGCAACAACGACACGGATGATTTAGAAATGGAATGAGGCCTGAAGTCTGGCAAAGGGGGGCAGCTTGAGCCCCGATCAAGCCGGATCAAGGGCGCCTAAAGTTTTACTACTGCGCTTCCCTAGACAAGCCGCTCAATCCCCAAGCCTTCCATATCGATGCCAGCCGACTTACCCGCCATGACATCGGCCAGCGCGCGCGCGCTGCCGCAACTCAGGGCCCAGCCGCTGGAGCCATGGCCTAAGTTGAGCCACAAGCCCGGTATGCCGCTGTCGCCAATGATGGGCGGGCCATCGGGCAGCATGGGCCTGGCACCTTTCCATACCTGAACACTGGCACCCGTATTGGCGTTTTGAGCCGCGCCTGGAAACCAGTCATGCAACACTTTGTACAGGGTTCGAACCGACGAGGCGCGGTGCTTGTGCAGGCTTCCGCCAATCTCAGCGCTGCCGGCCACCCGCACCCGGTTGCCCAGGCGGGAAATGGCAACTTTGTAGCGCTCGTCCATCAAGGCGCTGCGCGGTGCATTGAGTGTCTCGCGTATCGGCGCGCTGATCGAGTAGCCGTAGACCGCCGCCATGGGAATCTTCAAGCCCAGTGGTTTTAAAAGCGCTGCGGATGCGAGCCCAGCGCACATCACGACCCGGTCAAACTGCCTGGGCGTATTTACACCCGCTATAAATACGCTAGCTGCTTGGCAGCGGTTTAATTGCTTTACAGTCGTGTTGAACTCGAATTTAACGCCCTGATGACGGGCCACATCCTTTAGGAGCAGCGCAAACTGGCGGCAGTTGGCCACTTCATCGTCAGGCAGATGTATGCCAC
>JBBAPP010000038.1:0-12106 GCA_040400775.1 Polaromonas sp.
CATGGGCGGACCAAGACCCTGGTTGAAGGCTTGAATTTCTCAGCCTTTAGAATAGATCTAAAACAACTCAACTCTCATTTAAAGTACTAGGAGCAAATCATGGGTGGATTTTCTATTTGGCACTGGCTGATCGTGCTGCTGATCGTCGTCATGGTGTTCGGTACCAAAAAACTGCGCAACATGGGCGGCGACCTGGGCGGCGCGGTCAAGGGCTTCAAAGACGGCATGAAAGATGGCGGCACGCCAGCGGCTGACGACAAAACAGCGGCTGTGACGAATGCGCAAGTGGTTGACAAGCCGGTCGACAAAACCACGATTGATGTTGAAGCTAAAAAATTGTAAAAAGTGATTGATCTCGGCGTCTCCAAAATCGCATTGATCGGCGCAGTTGCGCTGATCGTGATCGGCCCTGAAAAGCTGCCGCGCCTGGCACGCACCCTTGGCGCGATGTTGGGCAAGGCGCAACGCTATGTGGCCGATGTCAAGCAAGAAGTCAATCGTTCGTTTGAACTGGACGAGCTGAAAAAGATGAAGGAAAGCGTCGAAGGCGCAGCCCGCGAGGTTGAAAACACGATCCAGACCAACGCCAGCGACTTTGAAAAGTCTTGGTCTGAAACCACCGGTGACAGCCCAAGCACCAGCCTGCCTGGCATGGAAATATTTCCCGAATACAAGCACCCCAAAAAGAAGTGGCGGCTGAAAAAAGGCGCCACACCGCAGTGGTACAAGGCCCGCTCAGGCACCCGTACCCGTACGCAATCGGGCGCGGCGCGCGTGGCGCGTTTCAGGCCGGTTAAATCCACTTAATTTACATTGCGTCGCTGGCCAAAATCAGCGTAGTTAGTTCCACACCACCCCATGTCAGACCCCCAGCCAGACAAGCCCGACGAACTCGCAGGTACAGAACAGCCTTTTGTTCAGCACCTGATGGAGCTGCGCAACCGCATGATGTGGGCGGTGCTTGCTATAGGTATTGCAGCAGCCGGTCTGGCCATTTACCCTGGCCCCGGTGCGCTGTACGACATCATGGCAGCGCCGCTGGTAGCCACACTGCCAAAAGGCGCCACGCTGATTGCCACCAACGTGATCTCGCCATTTGTGGTGCCGATCAAAATTTTGTTTATGGCCGCCTTCATGATTGCGCTGCCCGTGGTGCTTTACCAAGTCTGGGCGTTTGTTGCGCCCGGCCTTTATTCACATGAAAAAAAATTGGTCATGCCGCTGGTGGTGTCTAGCACGCTGCTGTTTTTCTTTGGCGTGGCGTTTTGCTATTTTGTGGTGTTTGGCCAGGTGTTCAGTTTCATCCAGAGCTTTGCGCCCAAGTCAATCACCGCAGCGCCGGATATTGAGGAGTATTTAAATTTTGTCCTCGGCATGTTTTTGGCATTCGGTTTGGCCTTTGAAGTGCCCATAGCCGTGATTTTGCTGGTGCGCATGGGTGTCTTGAGTGTCGCGCAACTGCGTGAATACCGGGGCTACTTCTGGGTCATCGCCGCTGTCGGCACGGCGCTCGTCACACCACCTGATGCAGGCTCCATGCTCATGCTGCTGGGCGTGGTGGGCGGTTTGTATGAAGTCGGCATTGTGGCTGCGCAAATGTTTATCAAAAACACCAAAGCGCCCGAAGAAACTACCGAGTCAGAGGCTGCCAAGCCGTAAAACACGAGCTACGGGTCTTAAAAATGGCTTTTTAAGATTCTTTTTAATGGTATTTAAGGCCATAAGCCCAATGGAATCCGGCGCAATACGCTATAAAAAACGTAGCATTTTAATCCGTGGCTAGTGTCTGTGGACCAGATGGCTGGCTTTAGTTCTGCACTTTAGGACGCTGCCGCTTAGCAGGGGTGACCGACACATCACTCGTTTTCCCCGCCCGCTGTACGCTCAATGGCGCAGCCACACCGGGTCTTAGCGCCGCCACAGCGCCCAGCAGCTCCGTCACGTTGGCTACCGGCTTGCCGTTTACTGCAGTAATCACATCACCGGGCTTGATGCCCGCTTGGCCCGCCGGGCCGTTTTGTAAAACGCCAGTGATGATCACGCCTTCTTTGGTTTTAACGTTAAAGGTTTCCATCAGTTCAGCATTCAGCTCTTGCGGCTCCACGCCGATCCAGCCGCGCGTGACCTGGCCGTCTTTGACAATGCTTTCCAGCACCTGTTTGGCGGTTGATACGGGAATAGCAAAACCAATCCCCATCGAGCCGCCGGAGCGGGAGTAAATCGCGGTGTTGATGCCCATCAGCGCGCCTGTGGTGTCGACCAGTGCGCCGCCTGAATTACCGGGGTTAATCGCGGCGTCGGTTTGGATGAAGTTTTCAAACGTGTTGATGCCCAACTTGCTGCGGCCCAACGCGCTGACGATGCCCCCTGTGACGGTTTGGCCGACGCCAAACGGGTTACCGATAGCCAGTACCGGGTCGCCGACTTGCAGCGCGTCTGAATTGCCGAGCACGATAACGGGCAGCTTGTCGAGATCAATTTTTAAAATCGCCAAATCGGTGTCGGGGTCGGTGCCAATGACTTTGGCTTTTGCCTTGCGGGCGTCGGCCAGCACCACTTCAATCTCGTCCGCGCCTTCGACCACGTGGTTGTTGGTCAAAATATAACCGCTGGCGCTGATGATGACGCCGCTGCCCAAGCCACCTTGCGGTTCAGCTTGCCCTTGGTCACCATAAAAAAACTTGAACCACGGATCGCCCGCATGCGGGTTTTTGGCGGCGGCTTTGCTGGTGTTGATGCTCACCACGGCTGCAGACGCGATTTTGGCGGCCGAGCTGAAGCTGCCGACCGGGCCAGTGCCGCGCTGAACGGCTGGGGCTTCAATCACCGAGACCGAGCCCAAGGACGGTCGGCGGTCTAGCCATTGCGGCTTGAGCGTAGCCACCACAAAAAAAGCCGCGACTAAAACCGTGACGGTTTGGGAAAACAAAAGCCAGAGTTTGCGCATGGTACTTATCAGAAGTTAATGACAGCGTACAACGAATAGCGTTATTTTGGAACAAGTTGATGAATCTCCATATCCAGCACGGGAGATTCGCTGCGTGTCCAAAAAGAGATAATCAAAATTTGCACACCCGCTACAACCACCGGAGCCCCGAATGAAAGCCCAAAGCGTCCTCGCCACCATTGGCAACACCCCGCACATTCGCGTCAACCGCCTGTTTGGTCCAGCCTGCCAAACGCACCACATCTACATCAAGTCCGAACGCAGCAATCCTGGCGGTTCTATCAAAGACCGCATCGCCCTGGCGATGGTCGAGGCGGCTGAAAAATCCGGCGTGCTCAAACCTGGCGCAACCATCATCGAACCAACCTCTGGCAACACGGGTGTCGGCCTGGCGGTGGTGGCGGCTGTAAAGGGCTACAACCTGGTATTGGTCATGCCTGACAGCATGAGCGTCGAGCGCCGCCGCCTGATGCTGGCCTACGGTGCGACTTTTGATTTGACGCCGCGCGAAAAAGGCATGAACGGCGCGATTGCCCGAGCCAAAGAGCTGCTGGCACAAACGCCCGACGCGTGGATGCCGCAGCAGTTTGAAAACCCGGCGAATATCGATATTCATGTGCACACCACGGCTGAAGAAATACTGGCTGATTTCCCCAACGGCGTGGATTATGTAATCACTGGCGTCGGTACGGGTGGCCACCTGACAGGTGTGGCGCAGGTCCTAAAGGCTAGATTTCCCCATACCAAAGTGTTTGCAGTGGAGCCCGCTGCGTCACCCGTCATCAGCGGCGGCAAACCGTCACCACACCCGATTCAGGGCATAGGCGCGGGATTTATACCTGCCAATTTGCATGTCGCTTTGCTCGACGGCGTGATTCAGGTCGAAGGCGATGCCGCCAAAGACTTTGCCCGGCGCAGCGCGACTCAAGAAGGTTTGCTGGTTGGTATTTCGTCAGGCGCGACGCTGGCAGCGATTGCGCAAAAGCTGCCGGAGATTCCAGCGGGCAGCACGGTGCTGGGCTTTAACTACGACACCGGGGAGCGTTACCTGTCGGTTGAAGGTTTCCTGCCTTGAACAAAAAACAGACCTCCGCGCTCCCCACTGCGTGCGGTTCACTGCCGCTTGTCCCTGGTGAAGGGGCCAGCCTTGCCAGGGGCTACCCGTCGCTGACGCGTGCTGAATTGTTAGCGGCATTCGATGCGCTTTTGCAGCCCGAGCGTTTCAAAGACTACGGCCCTAACGGCTTGCAGGTTGAAGGCAAAGCCGACGTACGCAAAATCGTTTCGGGCGTTACGGCCAGCCTGGCGCTGATTGAAGCGGCAGTGGCGGCCAATGCCGATGCGATATTCGTTCACCACGGCCTGTTCTGGCGCGGCCAGAGCGGGGTGGTCACGGGCTGGATGAAGCAACGCCTGGCGCTGCTGCTCAAGCACGACATCAATCTGTACGCCTACCACCTGCCGCTGGACGCGCACCCCGAGCTGGGCAACAACGCGCAACTGGGTTTGCAGCTTGGGTTAACGGCCACATCGCGCTTTGGCGATCAAAATCTGGGCTTTTTGGGGGCTAAAACCGATGGCGGTAGCTTTAAACACGCTTTTGAGCTGTCAGAACACGTCAAAAAGGTATTAAATCGACCCATTACCCAAGTAATACGTGCGCAATTAGCTATAAAAAATATAGCATGGTGTACTGGGGGTGCGCAGGCTTATTTTGAAGCGGCGATTGCCGCCGGGGCTGACGCCTTTATCACCGGGGAAATGTCAGAGCCTCAAGCGCACTACGCACGCGAGATGAATGTCTCTTACATCGCCTGCGGCCACCATGCGTCAGAGCGCTATGGTGCACCTGCTGTAGCGGCGCATGTAGCTGCGCTGCATGGCCTTGCACATGAATTCATTGACATTGACAATCCAGCATGATGCCCAATCGCCCGCTACTTGTCACCATGGGCGATGCAGCCGGCATTGGGCCTGAGACCATCGCCAAAGCGTGGCGCGACCATCCTGTTGACGTGGCAGGCTGTAGGGTGGTGGGTGATGTGGCCACCATGCGCCGTGCTGCGGCACTGGTGGCGCATCCGCTGGCGCTACCAGTGGCGCAGCTCGATGGATTGGACGATTTGATACCGCCCAACTGCATCCCTGTGCTTCAAAAATGTGATCTGCTTGCCCCCGTATCGATGGGGCTAGTGAGCGGTTTTGCAGGTCGGGCGGCGGCGGATTGCATTGTTTGGGCGGCGCAGGCCGTGTTAACCGGCCGAGCGGCTGGCATGGTCACGGCACCTGTCAACAAAGAGGCCTTAAGCGCTGCTGGCGGCTGGGTAGCGCAGTTCCCTGGGCATACCGAAATGCTGCAGTTTGAAGCCGCCAAATTCTTGGGCAAACCCGTGCAAGACCTGCCGGTACGCATGATGCTGGCCAATGACGAGCTAAAAACCGTGCTGGTCAGCATTCACATGTCACTGAAAAACGCCATTGACGCCGTGACGTTGGAAGGTGTTTTGCAAACCCTGCGCATCACCCACAGCGCTTTAAGCAAAAGCCTGGGTCGTGCGCCGCACATCGGTGTGGCGGGCCTGAACCCGCACGCAGGCGAGGGTGGTTTGTTTGGCACTGAGGAGCAAACCATCATCGCGCCCGCTATCGCTGCGGCAAAGGCGCAGGGCATGCATGTGAGTGGTCCTTTCGCACCAGACACCGTGTTTATGCGGGCTAGGCATACGCCAACCAAAGCCGGCGAGTTTGACGTGGTGGTGGCCATGTACCACGACCAGGGCTTGATTCCGGTCAAATACTTGGGCGTGGACCAGGGCGTCAACGTGACGCTGGGCCTGCCGCTGGTGCGCACCAGCCCGGACCACGGTACGGCGTTTGACATTGCGGGAACGGGCAAGGCTGATGCCGCGAGCCTGCTGGCGGCGATTCGCATGGCGCGCCAGCTGGTCAGCTAAATGTCAGCCAAAAGCCTGGGCTTGCGCTGATATCCTTAAATATTGCTGACCGCGTAGTGCTGCAAGCCTCTGCACTGGATAATCCGGGCGTGCGGCTTGGTTAAAGTCATACCAATATATTCGCTGATAAAAAAGCATGAATACTTTTGGATTCAGCCTTACACCCATGCTCAGCCTGGTGGCGCAGCGGCACTGGGCAAGCACCGCAGCAGATACCCTACGGGTTGAAATACATATTGCCGCTCCGCTACAATTGGGGTTTACACACCCTACCCCTTTTTTTACAGCCTATTTCAAGCCAGTCTTGAAGGATACCCATGACCCAAGCTAGTGTGAACGCCGCGCCAACTGTCGCGCCCATGGACAAAGACAAAAGAAACTGGATGATTGGTACCGCTGTGGTTGGCGGTGTTGGCGTTGCCGCAGTTGCCGTGCCTTTTGTCAGCACTTTCAACCCCTCAGAGCGTGCAAAAGCCGCTGGCGCGTCGGTCGAAGTGGATATTTCAGCCATCAAACCGGGTGAAAAAATCACCGTCGAATGGCGCGGTAAACCGGTATGGATTCTTAAACGCACCCCCGAGCAAATTGCCGAACTGCCCAAGCTCAATGGTTTATTGGCCGACCCGCAATCCAAACGAAACCCTGACGCCCTGACGCCAGCTTACGCGCGCAACGCAAACCGCTCCATCAAGCCAGAAACATTGGTTGTCGTCGGCATTTGCTCGCATTTGGGCTGTTCGCCATCCGATAAATTGGCGGCTGGCCCGCAGCCATCTTTGCCAGACAACTGGGCTGGTGGTTTTTTATGCGCCTGCCATGGCTCTACTTTTGATGTGGCTGGCCGCGTGTTTAAAAACAAACCCGCGCCAGACAACCTTGAAGTTCCCCCGCATATGTACCTTTCAGACAACCGGCTGCTGATTGGTGAAGATAAAAAGGCCTGATCACGCAAATTTTGCGTGACCAAAAGACCTGCCGACCGTGCATGAAGTCCTTGCTGACAGCTCTCTCCTGTGAGCCCGCCCAGACCTGATTCACGCAATCGCTAATTTGTTTTTTACTGGATTTTCAATGGCTGCCGAATTCAAAGAAATCTCTCCCGACGCACCCCTAGGTGCCAAAGCCCTGAACTGGCTGGACAACCGCTTTCCGGCCAGCAAGTTGTACAACGAGCATTTAGGTGAATATTACGCGCCCAAAAACTTCAATATCTGGTACGTGTTCGGCGCACTGGCCATGCTGGTTCTGGTGATTCAAATTGTCACCGGTATTTTTCTAACCATGCACTACAAGCCCGATGCGGCACTGGCGTTTGCCTCGGTGGAATACATCATGCGCGACGTGCCCTGGGGTTGGCTGGTTCGCTACATGCACTCGACCGGCGCTTCGGCGTTTTTTGTGGTGGTGTATTTGCACATGTTTCGTGGCCTGATTTATGGCAGCTATCGCAAGCCGCGTGAGTTGATCTGGGTTTTTGGCTGCGCTATTTTCTTGTGCCTGATGGCTGAAGCCTTCATGGGTTACCTGCTGCCGTGGGGCCAGATGAGCTACTGGGGCGCACAGGTGATTGTTAATCTGTTTGCCGCTATCCCTTTCATAGGTCCTGATTTGGCGCTTCTGATTCGTGGTGACTATGTGGTCGGTGACGCAACCTTGAACCGCTTTTTTGCCTTCCATGTGATTGCTGTGCCCTTGG
The DNA here is from genome assembly GCA_040400775.1 of Polaromonas sp. Lineage (GTDB taxonomy): Bacteria > Pseudomonadota > Gammaproteobacteria > Burkholderiales > Burkholderiaceae_C > Polaromonas. The sequence continues at coordinate 7,598 of JBBAPP010000038.1, forward strand.
TATTGCTGGGCCTGGTTGCCGCGCACATCATTGCGCTGCATGAAGTCGGTTCGAACAACCCGGATGGTGTCGAGATCAAAGCGGCCAATGCACCGAAAGATGCCAAAGGCCATCCGCTGGACGGTATTCCGTTTCATCCTTACTACACGGTGCATGACATTTTTGCGGTCAGTGTGTTTTTGATGGTTTTCACAGCGGTGATCTTTTTGGCCCCAGAAATGGGTGGCTACTTTCTGGAATACAACAATTTCATTCCGGCCGACCCCTTAAAGACCCCTGCGCACATTGCACCGGTTTGGTATTTCACCCCGTATTACTCCATGCTGCGTGCCATCACGGGTGAGTTCGTCTACGTCATGATGGCGTGTACCTTGGCCGGGGCTGGCTTGATCGTGACCCGCGTCAAGATGGCCAATATGTTCAAAATTGCTATCGTTGCAGTCGCGCTGGCGGCTAGCGCTGCCATGTGGGTATTTGACGCCAAATTTTGGGGTGTGGTTGTCATGGGTGCAGCGGTTTTGATCTTGTTCGGCTTACCCTGGCTTGATAACAGCGAAGTCAAATCGATTCGCTATCGCCCATCATGGAACAAGTACCTGTATGCCGCCTTCATCTTCATGTTTTTTGTCCTTGGTTACCTCGGCATTCAAGCGCCTGGTGTCTGGGGCGTGGTTGCCGGCCAAGATATTGCGGAGCGAGTCTCGCAGCTGTTCACCTTAGGCTACTTTGGCTTCTTCTTGTTGATGCCATGGTGGAGTCGCCTGGGTGAGTTCAAACAAGTCCCTGACCGTATCGTTTTTGCTGGCCATTAAGCCAGAGATTTAGTTATGAAAAAAATTCTATTGGGTTTGCTAATGTCCACCGTTTTGGTGGCGGGTGCGCGTGCATCCGGTGACGGCATTGTCTGGGACAAGGCGCCTAACAAAACCAACGATTTAGCTGCCTTGCAAAATGGCGCCAAAATCTTTGTTAACAATTGCCTAAACTGCCACGCAGCTTCTTACATGCGGTTCAACCGCCTCAAAGATATTGGTCTGACTGAAAAACAAATCAAAGACAACTTGTTGTTCACGACCGACAAGGTCGGGGAGACCATGAAAGTCTCCATGGACGTGAAAAATGCAAAAGACTGGTTTGGCGTGGTGCCACCTGACTTGACATTGATTGCGCGTTCACGCTCTGATTTTGGTAAGGGCTCAGGCGCTGACTACCTGTACACCTATTTGCGCACCTATTACCGCGATGACACAAAGCCAACCGGCTGGAACAATTTAGCCTATCCCAATGCAGCCATGCCTCACGTTTTGTGGGAAATGCAAGGCGAACGCAAGCCAGTTTTTGTTGATGCTGTATCGCACGGTCAAAAAGTATCGGCTTTTAAAGGCTGGGAGCAAGTCACAGCCGGTACGCTGTCCCCGCTCGAATATGACAAAGCCATGGGCGATCTTGTCGGCTATCTGCAATGGATGTCCGAACCGGGACAAAACAACAGGGTTCAGATTGGCGTTTGGGTGTTGTTGTTTTTATTGCTGCTAACGTTTGCTGCCTGGCGCTTGAACGCTGCCTTTTGGAAAGACGTCAAGTAATTTTTTCGCTGAAATTCGTTTTCGGCTTTTGTGGAGTGGGCGTTTAAAACGCGCCCACTCCTTTGCTTTTAGGAGTTCATAAAAATGATGGTTCTTTATTCAGGTACAACCTGCCCTTACTCACACCGTTGCCGTTTTGTGCTGTTTGAAAAAGGTATGGATTTTGAAATCCGTGATGTTGACCTGTACAACAAGCCCGAAGACATCAACGTCATGAACCCTTACGGCCAGGTGCCGATTCTGGTCGAGCGTGATCTGATTTTGTACGAGTCAAACATCATCAACGAGTACATCGACGAGCGCTTCCCACACCCCCAATTGATGCCCGGTGACCCGGTCGACCGCGCCCGTGTTCGGTTGTTCTTGCTGAACTTTGAAAAAGAACTGTTCGTACATGTCAGCACGCTCGAGTCACGCGCCTCCAAAGGCAACGACAAAGCGCTTGAAAAAGCCCGCTCACATATCAAAGATCGGCTGACGCAGTTGGCCCCGATCTTTCTGAAAAACAAGTTCATGCTGGGCGACAACTTCTCGATGCTCGACGTAGCCATTGCACCGCTGCTCTGGCGTCTGGACTATTACGGCATTGACCTGTCAAAAAATGCTGCACCGTTGCTGAAATACGCTGAGCGTATTTTTTCGCGTCCAGCTTATATCGAAGCACTGACACCTTCAGAGAAAGTGATGAGAAAGTAATTTCTCAGCTTGTCTGCAGCCATGAATTTGCCCAACACAACGTCCACCCGCCCGTACCTGTTACGGGCCTTGTACGAGTGGTGTACCGACAACGGTCTAACACCTTATGTTGCCGTGTCGGTAGACGATTCAGTGCAAGTGCCGCGCGAGTATGTGAAGAACAACGAGATTGTGCTGAACATCAGTTGTGACGCGACCTCGTCGCTCAAGCTCAGCAATGACTTCATCGAGTTCAAGGCGCGTTTTGCTGGCAGCTCACGCGACATCATGGTGCCGATGGAGCGTGTGATAGCGATTTACGCCCGCGAAAATGGCCAGGGTATGGCTTTCCCGATGGGGGCACCGCCGCACCCGGAGGGCGCAGTCGCCAGCCCGCCTGGGCCGCTGGCTGTCGTGAATGCAACGCCCATTGCGACTGACAGCAAGGTCGTGCAATTGGTGCCGGGAAATGACCAGGAAGCTCCCACGCCACCCAAGCCGCAAGGGCCACGTCCGTCACTGAAGCGCGTCAAATAAGCGCGTAAAGTAAGCGCGTAAAATAAGCGCTCCAAAGTAGCGGGTGTCGTCAATACTTCAAGTAAAATAAAATCTTGCCGATTTAGCTCAGTTGGTAGAGCAACCGCCTTGTAAGCGGTAGGTCATCAGTTCGACTCCGATAATCGGCACCATTCATTCATGTCAATCCGCTTGCCGGGCAACTGTCTGCGTTGGGCGGCCTGCACATCATTCTGGAGATCAGTACATTTTGCTGTTCTGCGTGTTGCGCGTCTTGCCCTGCATACCGGCTGTTGAATTTCTAGATATTTACGGTTTTTCTTCCTGTGGACCTTGCAGTGCTCTGGTTAACGCTTTCGGGCTATTAGTATTTTTAGTCGAATTGAGTTAACCTTTACCCCCTTGCTTGACAGCTTGGACAGTATCAGGGGCAACAGTTGGCGCAGTTTGGCTGCTGCTGCGTTTCCGGTCACCAGCAGGCACCAGGTGTCACCGTCGATCGGGCCGGCTTGAAGAGCCGGCCGCATGGCTTCAGGGATCAGCTGTTGAATCATTTTGAGCCGGTCACTGGACTCTTTAACTTGCCCGGCCAGCAGGCCCAGCGTTGATGAATTTGCGACAGCTTGGGCTATCGGAATAGCCCTTTGCGTTGGGGCAGCTGTGAGGGGGCGGTAGTTGTGGTTCACAGCGCGTTTGAAAAGGACGACAGATGCAATTGATTATCACGGATGCGTGGCTGGCCAAAAGCCAGGCTATTTATTTAAGCGGTACGCGGCTGGTTGTGGCGGGCTTTGTGGCTGCACTGGTCTTGATGTTGGTTGCTGCCGGCATGTACCACTGGGTATTTTTAAAGGGCGCGCGTGAAGGCTGGCCGGTAATTGGCGCGCTGGTCAAGCTGGTCGTTAAAGATGAGTTTGAGCAGCGCGACAGATTCATGCGTGAAAACCTCGACGTGATGGCCAAACGATTGGGTGAAATGCAGGCCAAGATGATGCAGCTTGAGGCACTAGGCCAACGCGTTTCTGGCCTGGCAGGTATTAACCCTGCCGAGATCAAATCAACACTGGGTAGCGGCGGCGCGCTGGTGGGCAGCAGATCACTGACGATGGAAGAACTCCAGGCCACACTGGCCGACCTTGATAAAGTCACTGATCAGCGTACTGATCTGATGACGTTAATGGAGTCGCGCCTGTTTGACCAAAAAATCAAAAAACTGATGGTACCGACGCAGCAACCTGTGGTGGGTGGCGCGCTAGGGTCCTCATTTGGCTGGCGCATTGACCCGGTCAATGGGCAGTCAGCGCTGCACACCGGGCTTGATTTTCCGGCTGGCAACGGGACGCCAATTTTGGCGGCGGCTGGCGGTGTTGTGGTGGCGCAAGAGTACCACCCGTCCTACGGCAACATGCTTGAAATTGACCATGGCAACGATTTAATCACCCGTTATGCACATGCTTCCAAGGTACTGATCAAAAAAGGCGATTTGATCAAGCGTGGCCAAAAAATTGCAGAAGTTGGCTCGACAGGCCGCTCAACCGGCTCGCACCTGCACTTTGAAGTACTGGTTCAAGGCGTGTTTCAGGATCCGCAAAAATTCCTGACAGCAGGTCAAAACTTGCCCGTCATCACCGGACAAGCGCAGCGACCAAAATAAGCCCCCAAGACAGGCTCGCTAGGGCAGGTAAAATCTGCGGTTTGCGCCCAGTTGAACTTGGCTGGTGCGCCCTCAGCT
>JBBAPP010000038.1:12206-14650 GCA_040400775.1 Polaromonas sp.
GCATGTATGGCTACCACTTTCCTGACCAATATCTTCGGCAGTCGCAACGACAGGCTGCTTAAAACCTACCGCAAAACCATCACGCAAATCAATGCGCTGGAGCTACAGTACGAAAAGCTGGACGATGCACAGTTGCGCGCCAAAACAGATGAATTCAAAGCGCGAATAGCATCCGGTGAAACGCTAGACGTGATCTTGCCTGAAGCCTTTGCCGTGGTGCGCGAAGGCAGCAAGCGGACCATGAAAATGCGCCACTTTGACGTGCAATTGCTAGGCGGCATGTCGCTGCACAACGGCAAAATATCAGAAATGGGTACGGGCGAAGGCAAAACGCTCACTTCCACATTGCCGGTGTACCTGAATGCCCTGACAGGCAAGGGCGTACACGTCGTGACGGTCAATGACTACCTGGCCAGCCGCGATGCCCGTTGGATGGGCAAGCTGTATGAATTTTTAGGCATGACGGTGGGGATCAATTTGCCCACCATGTCGCGTGAAGAAAAGCAGGCGGCTTATCAATGCGACATCACTTACGGTACCAACAACGAGTACGGTTTTGACTACCTGCGCGACAACATGGTTTACGAAGTGGCAGACCGCGTACAGCGCGGCCTGCATTTCGCCATCGTCGACGAGGTGGATTCGATTTTGATTGACGAGGCGCGGACACCGCTGATCATCAGCGGCCAGGCCGAGGATCACACCCCGATGTACATCGCCATCAACAAGGTTGTGCCCGAGTTGAGCAAGCAAGAAGGCGAAGCCGACCCGCGCACTGGCGAGGGCGTGATCAAGCCAGGTGACTTCACCCTCGATGAAAAAACCCATCAGGTTGTCTTAACCGAGCAGGGCCATGAAAACGCTGAAGCTATCTTGTCAAGTATGGCTTTGATACCCGAAGGCTCAAGCCTGTACGACCCCGCCAACATCACGTTGATGCACCACCTGTATGCTGCGCTGCGCGCTAACCACCTGTACCACCGCGACCAACACTACGTTGTCCAAGACGGCGACAGCGGCGGCAAAGAGATTGTGATTGTGGATGAATTTACCGGCCGGCTGATGTCCGGCCGCCGCTGGAGCGATGGCTTGCACCAAGCAGTAGAGGCCAAGGAAGGCGTACAGATCCAGGCTGAAAACCAGACCCTGGCGTCGATCACATTTCAGAACTATTTCCGTCTCTATGCCAAGCTGGCAGGCATGACCGGCACGGCCGATACCGAGGCCTTTGAGTTCTCTGAAATTTACGGTCTTGAGACCACCATCATCCCGCCGAATCGCGTCAGCAAACGCGAAGACCAACTTGACCGGGTATACAAAACCACGCGTGAAAAGTACCAAGCGGCGATCAAAGATATTCGCGAATGCTACGAGCGCGGCCAGCCGGTATTGGTCGGCACCACGTCGATTGAAAATTCTGAAATCATTGACCAGTTGCTGATCACGGAAAAGCTGCCGCACCAAGTGCTGAATGCCAAACAGCATGCGCGTGAGGCTGACATCGTGGCACAGGCGGGCAAGCCCGGCATGATCACCATTGCCACCAACATGGCAGGCCGCGGCACAGACATCGTACTTGGCGGAAACGTTGAAAAAATGGTCGAGGCGCTTGAGCAGCTTGAAGCCACACCGCAAGCCGAACGCGATGCTGAAATAGCCCGATTGCGTGCGGAGTGGGCTAAAGACCATGAAAAAGTCAAAGCGCTGGGCGGCTTGCGCATCATCGCTACCGAGCGCCACGAGTCACGCCGCATTGACAACCAGCTGCGTGGCCGCTCTGGCCGCCAGGGTGACAATGGTTCGTCGCGGTTTTACCTGAGCCTTGATGATCCTTTGATGCGCATTTTTGCGGGTGACCGTGTCAAGTCCATCATGGACCGCCTGAAGATGCCTGACGGCGAAGCGATTGAAGCCGGCATTGTCTCGCGCAGTATTGAATCTGCCCAGCGCAAGGTGGAGTCGCGCAACTTTGACATTCGCAAACAGTTGCTTGAATACGATGACGTGGCCAATGACCAGCGCAAAGTGATTTACCAGCAGCGCAACGACATCATGGATGCCGCCAGCCTGACGGGTCAGATTGCGTCGCTGCGTGAAGGCTGCTTTACCGACCTGACGCGCCAGTATGTGCCGGTGGAAAGCGTAGAAGAGCAGTGGGATATCCCGGGGCTGGAGAAAGCACTGCGCGATGAATGGCAAATCGACTTGCCATTAGCCAAGGAGATAGAAGGCGCGTCAGCCATGACTGACGAAGAGATATTAGAAAAAGTCATTGCTGCAGCCAACGCTGTGTTTGCAGACAAGTTGGCCCAAATTGGTGAAGAAAACTTTCTCCAATTTGAGCGTATGGTGCTGCTGCAAAGCATTGACACCCATTGGCGTGAGCATTTGAGCGCACTCGACTATTTGCGCCAGGGTATTCATTTGCGCGGCTATGCCCAAAA
>JBBAPP010000038.1:14750-16384 GCA_040400775.1 Polaromonas sp.
CTGGATTGAAGCCCTTGACGGCGCTACAAATGCAGCGTACCAGCCGTAACGAGCCTTGCCCCTGCGGTTCAGGTAAAAAATTCAAGCATTGCCACGGTAAGCTGCGCTAATTTTTCGAATTCATTTTTTAAAAGAGACGCGATGCCTGTCAACCTAGTCGCCACGCCTGCTGCTGATTTGTTTCCCGTACCTGGCGTGCGCTGGGGCATCACCGAGGCCGGCATACGCAAAGCCAAGCGCAAAGACCTGGCGGTGCTCCTGCTGGATGAGGGCGCGTCGGTCGGTGCAGTCTTTACGCAGAATAAATTTTGTGCGGCGCCAGTTCAAATCTGCCGAGAAAATTTGGCCAAAAATAAGGGTCAAAATTTCGGTATTCGTGCGTTGCTCATCAACACTGGCAATGCCAATGCTGGCACCGGAGAAGACGGCCTGACACGTGCCCAGACCACCTGCATCGCATTGGCCCGTGCGCTGAATGTCTCGCCTGAGCAAATCTTGCCGTTCTCAACCGGCGTGATCATGGAGCCGCTACCGTACGAACGGATTGAAGCCGGTTTGCCTGCGGCCATAGCCAACGCTAGGCTGGACAACTGGGCCAGCGCCGCCGAGGCCATCATGACTACCGACACGGTAGCCAAGGCTTTCTCAACCCGCATCACTCTTGGGGGTGTCGCCGTCACCATCACCGGCATCAGCAAAGGCGCTGGCATGATTCGCCCCAACATGGCGACCATGCTGGGTTTTATGGCGACCGATGCGTGCGTGTCGCAAGCCATCATGGGGCAACTCGCGCATGAACTGGCTGAGGGCTCGTTTAACCGGGTCACGGTAGATGGCGACACGTCGACCAACGACTCGTTTGTCGTGGTTGCCAGTAACCAAGCCCAGCACGCCCCTATCACCTCATTAGGCAGTGCTGATGGCCAAGCACTGCGTGCCGCCATGATGGGAATTGCGAAAAAACTTGCCCAGGCTATCGTTCGCGACGGCGAAGGCGCCACCAAGTTCATCACCCTCCAGGTTGAAGGTGGCAGGGCAGCTGACGAGTGCCGCAAAGTGGCCTACGCGATTGCGCATTCTCCGCTGGTTAAAACCGCCTTTTTTGCCAGCGACCCGAATTTGGGCCGTATTCTGGCAGCTGTTGGCTACGCAGGTATTGATGATTTGGACCAGACAAAAATTGATTTGTATCTGGACGATGTGCTGGTCGCTAAAAACGGCGGCAGACATAGTGACTATCTTGAGGCTGACGGCCAGCGCGTGATGAAGCAAAGCGAAATCACCGTGCGTGTGCTGCTGGGTCGGGGCGATGCGGCTGACACGGTCTGGACCTGTGATCTGTCTTACGACTACGTGAAAATAAATGCCGACTACCGAAGCTAAAAAGTAAAAAAGATGAATCAAGTTTTTGAGCATTTGATGGTCCGGGCCGAAGCCCTGATCAGCCGTATTGAATCGGTTTTGCCGCAGCCTTTGAGCGCCCCTGACTGGTCAGCGTCCATCGCCTACCGTTACCGCAAGCGCAGCTCCGGCCATGGCAGCCTGGAACCGGTTAAACACATCGGCCATATGGCGCTGGGTGACCTGAAAGAAATCAACGATCAAAAAGAAAAAATCCAGCGCAACACCGAGCA
>JBBAPP010000039.1:0-15817 GCA_040400775.1 Polaromonas sp.
TATTCAAGGCTCTGAGACCCATCGCCAGCACCTCGCCAAGCAAAGAACTTTGTTCTAATTGCGTCACCACATCTGGGGCAGGGACAGCTGTTCTTGAGGCGCTAATGGCTTCGTCAACTAGCTTTATCGGTGCGACTTTTCGGGTTTTCAGGCTGATGAAGCGCTCAATAATGAGCGCCAAGGCCAGAACAGAGCAGACAACCAATGGCCAGATCGGCCAGCCTGCGGCTTGTATGATAGAAAACAAGTTGGATTCCGTAACAGATTAATGGCCTGAATTATGGCGCAAGCGGCCAAGAAATCCGAGTCTAAACAGTGACAATCTCAAGCGCAGAAGTTGTGGATAACTTTGTGGGTAAGTTGCACCCCGTAGACCGCCAACCCGCTGCTAGACTACGTTATGCCAACAGGTTGAAATTTTCAAAACAATTAAATTAAATAAAATCAATGACTTACAACGATTTTGCGTCACTCATCAGGCCTTGTGACGCGCACGTCGGAGCTGCATCTCCATTTGTGGAGCATCTATCTTCATCTTTCAGGATGTTTTGTCGTGGATGATGTTGTGCAAGCTTTGGTATTGCGCGACTCCAGCGTTCGCGTCTGGCCGGTTGGCTCATTGCTCAAAGCCATTGCCGACAGTTTGGAGGCGCGCTTCAACCCGGTGGCAGTGCAGGGTGAAATTTCCAGCTTTTCAAGGGCAGCAAGCGGGCATTGTTATTTTTCGCTCAAAGACGACGACGGGCAAATTCGCTGCGCCATGTTTCGCCGTGCTTTCAGCTTGCTCAATTTCACCCCGCGCGATGGGCAACGGGTTGAGTTGCGTGGCCGCTTAGGGGTATACGAGGCGCGCGGGGAACTGCAACTGGTTGTTGAATCCATGCGCCAGGCCGGGCAGGGCACATTGTTTGAGGAATTTTTAAAGCTCAAAGCCAAGCTTGCGGCACAAGGCCTGTTTGACGCCGAGCGTAAACGGGCTGCACCGCTGATGCCCAAAGTGATTGGCGTGGTCACGTCACTAGGGTCAGCTGCGCTGCATGATGTGGTGACGGCTTTGCAGCGGCGCGTGCCGCACATACCCGTCATTATTTACCCCGCCAGCGTGCAAGGCGTGCAAGCTGCTGGTGAATTGCAGGCGGCTTTGTTAAAAGCCTACCAGCGCAGCGAGGTCGATGTGCTGCTGCTGGTACGCGGCGGCGGTGCGATGGAGGATTTATGGGCATTTAACGATCAGGCTCTGGCGCTCACCATCGCGCATTCACCCATGCCCATCATCAGCGGTGTGGGGCATGAAACAGATTTCACCATTGCTGATTTTTGTGCCGACGTGCGCGCTCCTACCCCCACTGCTGCCGCCGAGCTATGCGCCCAGCCTCAAGTGGTTTTGCAAAATATCTTGGATGTCATGACTTCACGTCTTGAAAATGCGCTGGACCGACAGATACAGACCAGTAGCCAAAGGCTGGATATGGCAGCTTCTCGCTTTGGCCGCCCGTCACACTTCATTACCCGCCAGCAAGCGCGTTTGGGCTCGTACTGGCAAAATTTGTTACACGCTCAGCGCACCAGTACATCGCTGGCACGCGGGCACCTGAATCTTCTTGATTCCCAGTTTAAGCAGGCTGTTCAACGCAGCACAAGGCTGCCTAACGATAAACTCAACCACGCTGGCGTGCGTCTTGAATTATTGAATCCTGCTTTGGTGCTAAAACGTGGCTACGCTTGGCTTGCCACCAAGCAAGGACAGGCTGTTGTCAGCACCACACAAACCTATGCCGGTCAGTCTCTGCGGGCAAGCCTTATGGACGGAGAGGTCGATTTGACAGTTTCAAGCCCAGGTCTTCATTAGTTTTTACAATTTGTCGGTTAAGCTTTTATCCACCCCTGCATTACAAGGAAACTCCCCATGGAACATCAACTGCCCCCACTGCCATACGCCATAGACGCGCTGGCGCCCAACTACAGCAAAGAAGCGTTTGAATACCACCACGGCAAGCACCACAACGCGTATGTGGTAAATCTCAATAACCTGCAAAAAGGCACAGAATTTGAAGCCATGACGCTGGAAGAAATCATCAAAAAATCCAATGGCGGTGTTTATAACAACGCAGCCCAAATCTGGAACCACACTTTCTTCTGGAGCTGCATGAAGCCAGCTGGCGGCGGCGAGCCATCTGGTGCACTGGCTGCGGCTATCAACGCCAAGTTTGGCTCATACGCGGCGTTTAAAGACGCTTTTGTCAAATCAGCAGTCGGTAACTTCGGCTCCGGTTGGACTTGGCTGGTTAAAAAAGCTGATGGCACAGTAGACATCGTCAACACTGGACCTGCGGGCACACCGCTGACCACTGCCGACAAGGCGTTGATGACGGTTGATGTCTGGGAGCACGCCTATTACATCGATTACCGCAATGCGCGTCCCAAATTTGTGGAAAGCTTTTTGACAAGCCTCGTGAACTGGAGCTTTGCTGAGTCCAACTTTGCCTGAGCAAGCTTTTTAAGTATTAAACCGAGATTGTCCGTTGGCGCTAGATCCGTTCGGGCTGCGCCCTTCGTCGTGCTCAGGACAGGCTTTGTCAAAGCTTTTAGCTTTAGTAAAAATCACTTCCACAGGCTCAGGGCGAACGGTCTAATTAACCATCTCGGATAAACAATTCCGGTTAAAAGCCGACTTTTAGTCGGCTTTTTTACGTTATTTAAGAGTCTGAAACAGCGGACCTTGCAGCTTACTACCGGCTTTCAGCCCTTTTTTGGAAAACCAAGCTTTGTTCATTTCAAGCACATAGCGTACCGGCTGGGTTGAGCAGTGCCCGTCAAGTACCAGTGGTTTCATTTCTTCAATGTTGACGATGGTGCCATCGTCTGCGATGAATGCTGCGCTGAGCGGGATCAGCGTGTTTTTCATCCAGAAGCATTGTTTGCTTGCTTGCTCGAAGACAAAAATCATACCTTCGTGTGGTGGCATGTCTTTACGAAACATCAAGCCGGTTTGGCGCTGCTCTGGCGTGGCGGCGACTTGCGCGTCAATGCGATGCATGCCTGCCGTCAGTTGGATACGCTCCAGATGCATTTGCGGCGTATCTTGGGCCACTGTAGCCAAAGAAGTTGCTAGCAGCGCAGCCAACAAAAGATACCGAAGGTGGCGGGTGGGTCGAATTTTCATAGCATGACTGTAGCGTTAATCAATGTTGGAAAAACCCAAACAGTCTCCTGCAAGGCACAAAAAAGCCCGCACAGGGCGGGCTCTTTTGTGCAACAGCTAATTACTTAGCAGCTGGCTTGGCATCAGCCTTAGCTTCTGTTTTGGCAGCTGGCTTGGCATCAGCCTTGGCTTCTGTTTTGGCAGCTGGCTTGGCATCAGCCTTTTTGTCTTCTTTTGCTTTTTTGGCAGCAGCTTTGTCTTCTTTGCTTGCAGCAGCTGGCTTGGCATCAGCTGGCTTGGCATCAGCTTTAGCTGCTGGAGCAGCCACGGCTGGCTTGGCAGCAGAAGCGCCGGCAGCAGGAGCGCCGGCGTGGGAAGCGGCAAAAGCACCAACAGCAAACAGGCTAGAGATCAAAGCAGCGAGGATTTTGTTCATTTGGAATTTCCTAAAATAACGTTATTTGTGAAACTTTACCCCGATATATTCGGAGGCTCACCTGTAACGAGGCCACTTTGAAATCGGTTGACACGGCGATTGACTTTTTTTCCGCTATGCGTTTGCGGCTAGAATTTAAGGGTTTTTACTTAAAACGCTTATGCAGGCGACCTTACCCACACCTATTCCGCCATCGGAGACTATCAAAACATGTACAAACACATCCAGATTCCATCTCAGGGTCAAAAAATTACCGTTAACGCCGACAATTCACTAAATGTGCCCGACGAGCCCGTTATCCCGTTCATTGAGGGTGACGGCACAGGTCAAGACATCACGCCAGTGATGTTGAAAGTCGTGGACGCAGCGGTTGCCAAGGCCTACGGTGGCAAGAAAAAAATACATTGGATGGAGGTCTATGCCGGTGAAAAATCAACCAAAGTTTACGGTCCTGATGTTTGGCTGCCGGAAGAAACGCTGCACGCCGTACGTGACTATGTGGTGTCTATTAAGGGTCCTTTAACCACTCCTGTGGGCGGCGGAATTCGCAGCTTGAATGTGGCGATGCGTCAAGAACTTGATTTGTACGTTTGCCTGCGGCCGATTCAGTATTTTAAAGGCGTGCCATCGCCCGTAAAAGAGCCGCACAAAACCAATATGGTGATTTTCCGTGAAAACTCGGAAGACATCTACGCCGGCATTGAATTTGAATCTGGTAGCGAAAAAGCTAAAAAACTCATTAAATTTTTACAAGATGAGATGGGCGTGAAGAAAATTCGCTTTCCCAATACCTCGGGTATCGGTATCAAACCGGTGTCTAGCGAAGGTACTGAGCGTTTGATGCGAAAGGCCATCCAGTACGCTATTGACAACGACAAGCCCAACGTGACGATTGTCCATAAGGGCAACATCATGAAGTACACCGAAGGCGGCTTTCGTGACTGGGCTTACGGATTGGCACAAAACGAGTTTGGCGCTGAGCTGGTGGATGGCGGCCCCTGGTGCAAGTTCAAAAATCCGAAAACTGGCAAAGATATCGTCGTAAAAGACGTGATTGCTGATGCGTTTTTGCAGCAAATCCTGCTTCGCCCGGCTGAATACTCGGTGGTAGCAACGCTGAATTTGAATGGTGACTATATTTCTGACGCACTGGCCGCACAGGTAGGCGGTATTGGCATTGCGCCAGGGGCTAATTTGTCTGACACCATCGCCTGCTTTGAAGCCACGCACGGCACGGCGCCTAAATATGCTGGCAAAGATTATGTGAACCCTGGATCTGAAATTTTGTCAGCCGAAATGATGCTGCGCCACATGGGCTGGTTTGAGGCTGCGGATCTGATCATCAGCTCGATGGAAAAATCAATCGCGTCGAAGAAAGTCACCTACGACTTCGCTCGTCTGATGGAAGGTGCAACCCAGGTCAGCTGCTCTGGGTTTGGTCAGGTCATGATTGAAAACATGTAACCTGCCCCCAGATCTTACTTAAGAATCAACCGCCCGGGAGTGATCCCGAGGCGGTTTTTTCATGGGATATTTAAGACCACAGCGCAAAAGGCTGAGACGATGGCTAGAATGAAATTTATGGCAACGAAATCTCCAAGAAATCCGGCAAATCCAAGTGTTCCAACTTACAAGCCGCAAAATGACGATGGCGGTACGGTTGTCTTGGAGCGCAGACCCCAAAAAACCAAGCCACCGCAGATGTACCAAGTGGTGGTACTGAATGACGACTACACGCCCATGGAGTTTGTAGTGATGGTGATTCAGGAGTTTTTCAACAAAGACCGTGAAACCGCCACACAAATTATGCTGAAAATCCACCTTGATGGCAAAGGCGTTTGCGGTGTTTTCTCCAAAGACGTTGCTGCCACCAAGGTTGATCAAGTCAGTGAGGCGGCACGCAAACACGGTCATCCATTACAGTGTCTTAGTGAGCCAATTGAATAAGCCTATTGAATTGTCTGAAACAGACGCCAATATTGTTATGAATTTATCAGTTTTATAAAGTAGCAAGCTAAAGGAAACCCAATGATTGCCCAAGAACTAGAAGTCAGCTTGCACATGGCCTTTGTTGAGGCACGTCAGCAACGCCACGAGTTCATCACTGTTGAGCATTTGCTGCTGGCGCTGCTGGACAACCCCAGCGCCGCCGAAGTTCTGCGTGCATGTTCAGCCAATGTCGATGATTTGCGTAAATCCCTCGCCAACTTTATCAAAGACAACACGCCACAAGTAGCCGGTACCGATGATGTGGATACGCAGCCGACATTGGGTTTTCAGCGCGTCATCCAACGTGCCATCATGCATGTGCAGTCGACTGGCAACGGCAAAAAAGAAGTCACTGGCGCCAACGTCTTGGTCGCCATCTTTGGTGAAAAAGACTCGCACGCTGTGTACTACCTCCACCAGCAGGGCGTGACCCGCTTGGATGTTGTCAATTTCATTGCCCACGGAATTAAAAAGAGCGACCCGCCAGAGCCCGCTAAGGCCGGAGAAAGCGCTGCCGAAAACGAAGAAGCTGGTGCTGAAAAGAACGAAAAGCAGTCACCGCTTGAGCAGTACACGCAAAACCTGAACCAGCTCGCCAAAGACGGCAAAATTGACCCCCTGATTGGCCGGCACTATGAGGTGGAGCGGGTGATTCAAATCTTGTGCCGCCGGCGCAAAAACAATCCTTTATTGGTCGGTGAGGCCGGCGTTGGTAAAACCGCCATTGCTGAGGGCTTGGCTTGGCGCATCACCCAAAAAGATGTGCCTGAAATTTTGGCCGAAGCGCAGGTGTATTCGCTCGACATGGGTGCGCTGCTGGCGGGTACCAAATACCGGGGCGATTTTGAGCAGCGTTTAAAGGGCGTTTTGAAATCGCTCAAAGACAAGCCTAACGGCATCTTGTTTATTGACGAAATCCACACGCTGATTGGTGCGGGTGCTGCTTCAGGCGGCACACTGGACGCATCCAATTTGCTCAAGCCCGCGCTCAGTTCAGGTCAGCTGAAATGCATCGGCGCAACCACTTTCACTGAATATCGCGGTATTTTTGAGAAAGACGCTGCGCTGTCTCGCCGCTTCCAGAAGATTGACGTGGTTGAGCCGACCGTGCAGGAAACTGTCGATATTCTCAAAGGTCTTAAGTCGCGCTTTGAAGAGCACCACAGTGTCAAATATGCCTTGGCTGCATTGCAAGCAGCAGCTGAACTGTCGGCCAAATACATCAATGATCGCCATTTGCCCGACAAAGCGATTGACGTGATTGATGAGGCAGGTGCTGCCCAGCGTATTTTGCCGCCGTCCAAGCGCAAGAAAATCATCACTAAAACAGAGGTCGAAGAAATCGTTGCCAAGATCGCACGCATTCCGCCCGCCAATGTGTCGAACGATGACCGCGGCAAGCTGAAAACGCTTGAGCGCGACCTGAAAAGCGTGGTCTTTGGTCAAGACAAAGCACTCGATGTGCTCACCAGCGCCGTCAAAATGGCGCGCTCAGGCTTGGGTAAAGACGACAAGCCGATTGGCTCTTTCTTGTTCAGCGGCCCTACCGGTGTCGGCAAGACTGAAGCTGCCAAACAGCTCGCTTACATCATGGGTATAGAGCTGATTCGTTTTGACATGTCTGAGTACATGGAGCGCCACGCTGTGAGCCGCCTGATTGGCGCGCCACCGGGCTACGTCGGCTTTGACCAGGGCGGCTTGTTGACGGAAGCCGTGACCAAAAAGCCGCATTGCGTGCTGCTGCTTGATGAGATTGAGAAAGCGCACCCAGACATCTTCAACGTCTTGCTGCAGGTCATGGACCACGGCACCTTGACTGACAACAATGGGCGCAAAGCTGATTTCCGCAACGTCATCATCGTCATGACCACCAATGCTGGTGCAGAGACAATGAACAAAGCAAGCATCGGCTTTACCAATCCGCGTGAGGCAGGTGACGAGATGGCTGACATCAAGCGCCTGTTTACGCCAGAGTTCCGTAACCGTCTAGATGCCACGGTTAGCTTTAAGGCGCTGGATGAAACCGTGATTCTGCGGGTGGTCGATAAATTCTTGCTGCAACTTGAAACCCAGTTGGCAGAAAAGAAAGTTGACGTCACATTCACCGACACGCTTCGAAAATTCCTCGGCAAAAAGGGCTTTGATCCGCTCATGGGTGCTAGGCCAATGCAGCGTTTGATTCAAGACACCATTCGCCGTGCACTGGCTGACGAATTGCTGTTTGGCCGCTTGATGGACGGCGGCCGTTTGACGGTCGACATGAAAGTTACGACCAATGATAAAGGTGTGGAAGATGGTGAAGTGATGCTTGAGATTCAGCCGTTGCCAAAAAAAGAAGGCAAAGTCAAACCTGAAGCAGAGTCGGCTGAGGCGAGTTGATCTTGTAGCCATGGCAGCTTAGAAAGCCGTTAGTATCATGCTAACGGCTTTTTTCATGGCGCTACAATATTAGGAGCTACTAGATCCCGTATTCATTGGTCTGAAGACCTATTTGATACCCTAAATTGGCATAAAACTCAAAATATGGCATCCCCGACATCCCATCACACTTTTTTATGGCACGACTATGAAACTTTTGGTCTGAACCCCAGGCGTGAGCGACCCGCGCAGTTTGCAGGCATCCGTACCGATGCCGACTTGAACCAGATTGGCGAGCCGGTCATGCTGTACTGTCAACCTGCCAACGACTACTTGCCTGACCCTGATTCTTGTATGCTGACAGGTATCACACCGCAGGTCTGTCTGGAGCGCGGCGTACCTGAGTATGAATTTGCGGCGCGTATTGAGGCTTTGCTGGCTGAACCCGGGACGATTGGCGTGGGTTACAACTCCATCCGTTTCGACGACGAAGTTACCCGCCATTTGTTTTGGCGCAACTTGATCGACCCTTACGCACGCGAGTGGCAAAACGACTGTGGCCGCTGGGATATCCAGGACGTAGTGCGCATGGCTTATGCGCTGCGTCCCGATGGCATCGTCTGGCCGCGCAAGCCTGATGACCGCAAACCTCATGACCCTTTAGCCACCAGGCCCAGCTTCAAGCTCGAAGACCTCGCACGTGTCAATGGCCTGCTGCACGAAGCCGCGCACGATGCCTTATCTGACGTGCTGGCAACGATTGCACTGGCGCGTTTGATTCGCACCGCCCAGCCTAAGCTGTTTGAGTTTTGCCTCAGCCTGCATAAAAAAGACCGTGTGGCTGCAGAACTGGGTTTTCCAACCAGCCTGCAGTTTGCGCAGCCGTTTTTGCATGTCTCAGGCATGTTCTCGCCTGAACAAGGCTGCCTCGCCGTCATGTGGCCGCTGGCTACCCACCCGAGCAATAAAAACGAGTTGCTGGCGTGGGATTTGTCGCATGATCCGAGCGAGTTGCCTTTGCTGGATATAGACACACTGCGTCAGCGCTTGTTTACCAAGCAGTCTGATCTGCCAGAAGGCGTACTGCGTCTGCCCATCAAGTCCGTTCACCTGAACAAGTCGCCGATGGTAGTGAAAAATCTCAAAACACTGACTGACGAGATGGCCGACAAATGGGGAATTGACCTGGCAGCAGCTTTGGCCAACGCCGAAAAAGCCCGGGCCTTGCCCGACATGAGCGCCATTTGGCCCGAGCTTTTCAATCGCCCCAAAATGACCACCCCAGACGTTGATGAAGACCTGTATGGCGGCTTTTTGGGCAATCCGGACCGCCGCCGCTTGAACCAGTTGCGAGAGCTATCGCCTGCCGAGCTGGCCGTCAGCCGTGTGGGTTTTGACGATGACCGCTTGGCCGAGTCGGTATTTCGTTACCGGGCGCGTAATTTTGCGCCGACACTGTCAGCGGCAGATGCTGAACGCTGGCAAGCACATCGCTCGTCACGGCTGCTAGAAGGCGTGGGTGGGGCCCGCAACGTGGATGCGTTTTTCGCTCGGATTGATGTGTTGGCAGAAACTGTTGACGAACGTGGCGAAGCGATTCTGGGCGCGCTTTATGAGTATGCGGAGATGATTGCCCCCGAGCTTGGTTAGGCAATGGTGGCGTAGCGCAACACACCCAGCGCAAACGGCAAACTCAGCACACCCAACATGGTCGACAGCGTCACCAGCCCGGCCACATAGCCACCGTTGTAGCCCATGCGTGCGGTCAGCACGTAAGCGCTTGAGGCTGTTGGCAAGGCTGAAAAAGCCAGCAAAATAGTGGTTTGTGGCAGGGACAGGCTAAACAGCTGGGACAAGCCCAGCGCCACGATGGGCAATAACAGATGCCGGATGGACAGAACGGCTATGGTCAAGGTTTTGGCTTGTGACAAGTGACCCAGTTGCATGCCCGCGCCAGCCGCCATCAGCCCCAATGCCAATGATGCCGCGCCTATACGTGTGACTGTAGGCTCCAGCCACACAGGCATGGTAAAGCCGAGCAAATTGGCTACCAGCCCAGTGGCAGTGGCAATGATCAACGGGTTGCGCAGCAGCTCGCGCAAAAAACCACTTTGAGCGTGCCGCGCCATTGGCCATACCGCCGCTACATTAAAAAGGGGGATGCACACGCCAATCAACACGGCAAACATCAACAGCCCCTCTGGGCCTGCCAGCCTGTCGGCCAGCGCCAGGCCAATGAATGAATTAAAACGAAATGCCACCTGGGCGCTGGCCGCGTGCATGCGCTTGTCAATGCGCAAGCCCACCCAAGGCAAATACGGCAGGCTGTAGGCCATGGCAATGCCCGCCACGCCCATCAGCAACCCTGCGCTGATGAGGCTTGATGCGGCGATCAGATCGAGCGGGCTTTTGACGATAGAGTGAAACAGCAGAACCGGAAACAAAAAGAAATACACCAGGCTTTCAACCTGTTCCCAAACGGTGCGGTTAAGCGCGGTGTAGCGACAAACCAGGTAGCCACAAATGATCAGGGAGAAGTCGGGGAAAAGGAGTTGAGCGTAATTCACCCGTCAAGAATAACGGGTTTCACGGACGATTCGGGTTAGCCCTTATGCGTATTCCACAACTTTCAGGAACGCATCTTGCACGTAAAATTGAGCTTGTTTTTATCAGAAGGATTTGAATATGCAACGTCGCTCTTTTTTTGCCCTCTCAGCTCTGTCGGCTGTGATTTTTGCAGCCGTATCTGGCTCCGCGCTGGCGCAGGCTTACCCCAACAAGGTGATTCAGTTACAAGTGCCTTTTGCACCTGGTGGCACCACTGATTTGATTGCCCGCATCGTCGCCGAGCCGCTGGGCAAAGCGCTGGGGCAGTCGGTGGTGGTGGTCAATAAGGCGGGCGGCGGCGGTGTGGTGGGCGCGGCAGATACGGCACGCGCTGTGCCAGATGGCTATTCGCTGGGCATGGCAACGGTGTCTACCACGGCGGCTAACCCGGCCATCAATCCCAAAATGCCGTACAACGCAGAAACCGATTTCACCCCCATCATCAACATTGCCGCCACACCTAATGTGATAGCAGTTCACCCCAGCTTTCCGGCTAAGAACTACAAAGAATTTGTTGCCGTTTTGAAAAAATCACCGGGTAAGTATTCGTACGCATCGTCAGGTACGGGGGGTATCGGCCATCTTCAAACCGAGTTGTGGAAGGGCTTGGCGGGTGTTTTCGTCACGCACATACCGTACAGCGGCGCGGGTCCAGCGCTGCGCGATACGGTGGGTGGTCAGGTTGAGCTGATTTTTGACAACGTGCCATCAGCTCTGCCGCATTTCGCCGCCAAGCGGCTGGTCCCCATGGCGGTAGCCGCACCGCAGCGCCTGGCTGCGCTGCCTGATGTACCGACGTTCAAAGAGCTGGGGCTTGACCCCGTGAACCGTATGGCTTATTACGGTATTTTGGGCCCCAAAGGTTTGCCGCGCGATGTGGTTGACAAAGTCAATGCAGCCATGCGCAAAGTGCTTGAAGACCCAGCCGTGCGCAAGCGGATTGAAGATACCGGTTCGGTTGTACTCGGCAACACGCCCGAGCAGTTCGCCCAGCAAATGAAAGAAGAGTTGGCGGTGTATAAAAAAGTGGTTGAGACGGCCAAGCTCAAGCTCGAATAAAGCCAGTAGCCTTGGGTTTAAGGAAAAGCCGCTCCAACGAGCGGCTTTTTTGTTATCGTTACCTGATGCACATTCATAGTCAAGCCAGTATCGACAGCTTTATCGACGCGCTGTGGCTGGAAGATGGCTTGAGTAAAAACACGCTGGCAGCGTATCGGCGTGACTTGTCTTTGTATGCTGTTTGGCTGGCCGATAGTGCCCAAGGTCAGCGTGCCCTGGACGTAACGGCCGAGATGGATTTAAGCAGCTACTTTTCAGCCCGGCACAGCATGACCAAAGCTACCACTGCCAACCGCCGATTAACCGTCTTCAAGCGCTATTTTTCTTGGGCTTTGCGTGAAAAACGTATCAGCGCTGACCCAACGCTCAAGCTCCAATCGGCCAAACAGGCCTTGCGTGTGCCCAAGCTCATGACGGAAGCGCAGGTAGAAGCCTTGCTGGCCGCACCCGGTGATACAACACCGCTGGGCCAGCGTGACCGTGCCATGCTGGAGCTGATGTACGCCAGCGGCCTGCGGGTCAGCGAGCTGGTCGGTTTAAAAACCTTTCACCTCAGTCTGAACCAAGGGGTGCTGCGCGTGACAGGCAAAGGCAACAAAGAACGCTTGGTGCCTTTTGGCCAATTGGCGCGAGAGGCCATCGTGCTTTACATGAAGGCCGGCAGACCGGATATTTTGAAGGCGCAGCAGACAGAAGATTTGTTCGTCACCCATCACGGCCACAGCATGAGCCGGGTGATGTTCTGGATGCTGGTGAAAAAGTACGCCAGCATCGCCGGTATCCACTCGCCGCTGTCACCGCATACGCTGCGCCATGCTTTTGCAACGCACCTGCTCAACCATGGCGCAGACTTGCGTACGGTACAAATGCTGCTGGGTCACGCCGATATTTCAACCACCACGATTTATACCCATGTGGCACGTGAGCGGCTGAAAAAAATATTGCACGACAACCACCCGCGTGGCTGAGTTTTAGGCTTGCAGCAGCATCAGTTCGGCCTCTTCAAAGCCTGCCTTGCGGCGTGCATCCAGGTTCAAAGGACCTTTGAGGCGTGGTGCGTTGTACTGTTTAGCCAGCACCGCATAGTGCGCTACTGGGTCCAGCCCGCGCTGCGCACATAGGTAGCGATACCAGTGGTTGCCAATCGCTACATGGCCAATCTCGTCATGCAAGATCACATCCAGAATGTCTGCCGCTCCCAGTGCATGAAAAGATGCTAGCTTGCGCAGCTTGGCCTGCATCGGTGGGGTCGCGTCCAGCCCACGCGCTTCCAGCGTGCGCGGCACCAACGCCATGCGGGCCAGCACATCCGACTTGGTTTTTTCTGTCATGTCCCACAAGCCCGTATGGGCGGGGAAGTCCCCGTAGTCATAACCCATGCTTTGCAGGTGGGTGCGCAACAGGCTGAAGTGGTGCGCTTCCTCCGCTGCTACCTTGAGCCAGTCCAGATAGTACTGACGAGGCATGCCGTCAAAGCGCCAGACCGCATCAAGCGCCAGGTTGATGGCGTTGAACTCGATATGCGTCACCGCGTGCAGCAGGGCGGCCAGGCCGTTGGCGGTAAAGGGGGAGCGCTTGGGTACGTCCAGGTGCGAGCGCAGCTCGGGCCGGGGTGGGTTACCCGGCACGCCTGTGGGGGCTTCAAGCAGGACATCAATTGCTATTAAAATAATAGCTGCTTGCGCCCGCATCGATTGGGTAATAGCCACTTTTCTGTCGGTATTTGGCTCTAAAAGTGCTTCTAAGGCAAGTTTTCTTAACTCAGGGGTGTCTGGAATTATTTTCATAGCTGATTGTCAGGTTTCAGCGCATACACTGGCACGCCAGGTGGCAAA
The DNA here is from genome assembly GCA_040400775.1 of Polaromonas sp. Lineage (GTDB taxonomy): Bacteria > Pseudomonadota > Gammaproteobacteria > Burkholderiales > Burkholderiaceae_C > Polaromonas. The sequence continues at coordinate 13,427 of JBBAPP010000039.1, forward strand.
TAAGTCGCCGAGGCCATCTCTTATGCCCTTTTCAGAACACATTTTTGGGGAGTCCTGTTTTTCAACGCCGACGCTGGGCTACTGCCTGCGAGACCTCAAGCGTGATGCGCATGGCGACCGTCGCAGCGTCGCAAACCAGTTCATGCTGAGCTTCATGCTTGCTCTGCCGGAACCGGTTTGGCGGAGGGCTTTTTTCGCTCCATCAACTCAAAGACGCCCATACCGGCAAGCATGGCCGCGACAAAGACGAAAGCCTTGCTCTGACCCATGCCGATGGCAATGAGTGCGGGTCCCGGGCAAAAGCCAGCGACGCCCCAGCCGATACCGAAAAGCAGCCCGCCCACGACCAAACGGCGGTCGATGTGGCGGGCCGTGGTCAGCATCATCTCGGCGCCAAGGAAAGACCGGGCTCTCGTTCGGGCGACGGCAAAAGCGAAGAACCCGACAGCGATAGCCCCTGCCATGACCAACGCGAGGGACGGGTCCCAGCGGCCGGCCAGGTCCAGAAAACCGAGCACTTTGGCCGGGTTGGCCATGCCCGAGATGATGAGACCAAGGCCGAACACCAGGCCAGCGAGCAGGGAGGTGACAAGGTACATAGTGTGCTCCTTAGATTCCGAAAAGATGACGGGTCACGAATACGGTGATAAAACCTGCACCCATAAACGCTGCCGTTGCGGCGAGCGATCGCCCAGACAGGCGCGACAGACCGCAAACGCCGTGCCCGCTGGTGCAGCCCGACCCGTATCGTGTCCCCACGCCCACCAGCAGACCAGCCAAGACCAAGGCCGCGTAACTGGCGTCAATTTGCGGGCGCATCACTTTGCCAACCAGCAGGTACAGCAGAGGAGCGCTGAGCAAGCCTACGACGAAGGCGACGCGCCAGCCTATGTCACCCCTGACCGGCTTTAAGAGTCCGCCGAGAACCCCACTGATGCCCGCAATGCGGCCGTTCAACAGCGCGAACATCGCGGCAGCAATTCCGATGAGCGCGCCGCCGGCCAAAGAAGACCAGGGTGTGAAGGCGTTCCAGTCAATAGTCATCATCTATTCCTTAGGGCAGTAAAGGCGGTATAGGACGGACAGCATCTCTAGCAGGCGTTCATCCGTCACGCTGTAGTAAATGTTCTTTCCCTCACGGCGTGTGCGCACGAGGGCCTCATTGCGCAAAACGCTCAATTGTTGCGACAAGGTGGGCTGCCGGATGTCTAGCGCTTCCTCAAGCTCACCGACGCACATTTCACCTTGCGAGAGCTGGCACAACAGGAGCAGCCGATCCGTATTGGCGAGCACCTTCAAGGCAGTGACCGCCTCTACAGCAGCGCTCCGCAGGAGTTCGGGCGTAATGGCAGTTGCGTTCGGCATATTGGGCGTCAATTTGACCTTCAGTATATCAAAATATATAATCAATGTCAATAAAGTAAATGCTGAGGAACAACATGCCTACCCGCACCCAGATTCAACCGTTCTTCGACCCGAACACCTGGACCGTCTCGTACGTCGTCAATGATATTGCGACGGGGAATGCGGCTGTCATCGATCCGGTACTGGATTACGACTTCAAGTCCGGGCATACGGATACGAAAGCCGCCGACGCTTTGCTCGCGTACGTCAAGGCTGAGGCGCTCACCGTTCAGTGGATTCTTGAAACGCACGCCCATGCAGACCACTTGTCAGGCGCGCACTACCTGCAAGAGCGTACTGGCGGAAAAATTGCCATAAGTGAACAGATTTGCGAAGTGCAGGCGACCTTTAAAAAGCTTTACAACCTGGAGCGATCCTTTTTGCCGGATGGCAGTCAGTTTGACCATTTGTTCAAGGACGGCGAGGTCTTCAAGTTGGGTGATGTCGAGGCGACTGCATGGTTGGTGCCAGGCCACACCCCAGCGGACATGGCTTATGTGGTGGATGGCAGCGTATTTGTTGGAGACACCTTGTTTATGCCCGATGTCGGTACTGCCAGGGCGGATTTCCCGGGGGGTGACGCGCATACGCTGTATCGGTCGATTCGCCGGCTATTGAGCTTGCCCCGCGAAACCCGGGTGTTCGTCTGCCATGACTACCCGCCCACGGGCAGGCAGGCGAGTTGGGAGACGACGATAGCTGAACAAAAGCTGAGCAACATACACGTACGTGACGGCATCAGCGAAGAGGAGTTTGTCGCTCTGCGCAAGGCGCGTGACGCGACGCTGGAAGTGCCAACGCTGATCCTGCCATCGATTCAGGTGAATGTTCGGGCGGGGCAGTTACCTCCAGCTGAAGGAAATGGGGTCGCTTACTTGCGTATTCCTTTGAATGCCTTGCCAACGCGGAAGTAACCCGAGGCCTAATGTTCTTTAAACCTAGAAAAAGCAGTTGACCGCTCGCAGCCCTTTCGCAGACCGCATGAAG
>JBBAPP010000040.1:0-11999 GCA_040400775.1 Polaromonas sp.
CCAACCCTTCGACAGGCTCAGGGCGAACGGTTCATATTTCACAGGGCCGGATCAACAAGCTTTTAGCTATCGTAAAAATCCCTTCGACAGGCTCAGGGCGAACGGTCTAATAAACAATCCCGGATAAATAATCTCGGTTTATCCTAGGTTCAATTCTTGAATTTTCCGCGTAATCGTATTACGGCCAATCCCCAGTTTTTGTGCGGCTTCAATGCGCCTGCCACGGGTGTTGAGCAGCGCGGTTTGAATCAGTTTGGACTCAAATCGGCGACTCAGGACATCCCACACGTCAGTGCAACCTGTCTCCAGCAGGGCTTGTGCTTCGACTTCAAGATCAGCCTCCCAGCCGTGCGAGCTGGGGGCTTTGCCAAGAGCAATCAACTCTGGAGTAAGGACGCTTTTAAGTGCCGCCAAGGGCACATCGGCCAGAGCCTGCTCAACCGATGGGCCACGTTCAGGGATGGATACTTGCACCGCAAATTCAGCTGGCGACACACTTATCGCCGCTGCAGTCATGGCGCCCAGCACCTCTGGCGGCAAGTCTTTTGACTCAATTACTTGCGCGGGCGCCATCACTGTCAGCCAATGGCAGATGTTCTCAAGTTGGCGTACGTTACCCGGAAAACCAAATTTACTCAGTTGTTGTAGTGCAGCGTCAGAAATACGTTTGGGTTCAACGCCGAGTTGTTTGGCGCTTTGCTGTAAAAAATGCCGCGTCAGCGAAAACACGTCTTCACGGCGCTCACGCAGCGCTGGCAAACGCAGGCGAATCACGTTCAGGCGGTGGTACAAGTCCTCGCGAAAAACGCCTTCTTTAACGCGCTGCTCCAAATCTTGATGCGTAGCAGCAATCACACGCGGATTGGCCTTGATGGCGTTGTGCCCGCCAACGCGATAAAAATGCCCGTCGCTCAGCACGCGCAGCAAGCGCGTTTGCAGGTCAAACGGCATGTCGCCAATTTCATCTAAAAACAGTGTCCCGCCTTCGGCTTGCTCAAAGCGGCCGCGGCGCATGGTTTGCGCGCCGGTAAACGCGCCACGCTCATGACCAAACAATTCACTCTCCAGCAAATCTTTGGGTATAGCTGCCGTGTTGATAGCAATAAACGGTCCGTTAGCGCGGCTTGAATGCTTGTGCAGCGCTTTCGCCACCAGCTCTTTGCCCGAGCCTGACTCCCCGGTGATCATGACGGTGACGTTGCTCTGGCTAAGGCGGCCAATGGCGCGAAAAACGTCTTGCATGGCAGGTGCTTGGCCTAGCATCTCAGGCGCCGCGGCCATGCGCTCTTCAGCGACTTCTTCACGCTGGCTTTCCTCCACCGCACGGCGGATCAGCTCGACTGCCTTGGGCAAGTCAAACGGCTTGGGTAAATACTCAAACGCACCCCCTTGAAAGGCCGACACGGCACTGTCCAGGTCAGAAAACGCCGTCATGATGATGACGGGCAAGCCGGGCAGCTTTTGTTTGACTTTTTCCAGCAATTCCAGACCTGAGCCGCCGGGCATGCGAATGTCGCTCACCAGAATTTGCGGGCCGTCTTCTTCACCTGCAACGTCTAATGCTGCCAATACCTCCCGGGGATTAGTAAAACTGCGCGTAGGAAGGTCTTCCCGCAGCAAGGCTTTTTCCAGCACAAAACGGATCGACTGGTCATCATCAACAATCCAGATGGGTTTCATACAGCTTTATTCCTATCGGATTTACAAAAAAATGTCGGCTAAAAACATCCAGCGCCAGACATTACAAGCTCAGCTCACGGCAGAGGTATCAGTAACTTGAAATCTGTTCGCCCCGGTATGCTGTCGCATTCAATCAAGCCGTGGTGTTGCTGCACAAAGGTTTGTGCCAATGTCAGCCCCAGCCCCGAACCGCCCTCACGCCCCGATATCAGCGGATAGAAAATACGGTCTTTCAATGCGTCCGGCACACCCGGTCCATTGTCGATCACATGCAATTCCAATGCCAAGCGGTAGCGCTGCTTGCCAAACGTGACTTGCCGGGCGATTCTGGTTTTAAAAGTGATCTGCGCATCGCCTGCTGCTATGCGTTCTTGGAGCGCTTGCGCGGCATTATGTGCGATGTTGATAACCGCCTGAATCAGCTGTTCGCGGTCACCTCTGAACTCTGGAATCGACACGTCATAGTCACGACTGAAACGCAGCCCCTTGGGAAACTCGGCCAATATCAAAGACCTCACCCGCTCGCAAACCTCATGAATGCTCACATCCCCGACCAGATGCGGCCTGCGGTGTGGGGCCAGCAAGCGGTCCACCAGGGACTGCAAACGGTCTGCCTCATGAATGATGACCTGGGTGTACTCGGTCAAAGACTTGTCAATGTCCATTTGCAGCAACTGTGCTGCACCGCGTATACCCCCTAGTGGGTTTTTGATCTCATGCGCCAAGTTACGAATCAGCTCTTTGTTGGCTTGCGCTTGGTCTATCAGGCGCTCCTCACGGTCTTGCTTGGCTTGCTGCTCCAGCGGGAGCAGCTCAATGATGGCCTCGCCGGGCGTGTCAGTTTGTGCCACGACCACGTGTACTGGCATGGGCTCGTTGCCGAGTCGATTGAGCCAGGCGTCGTAGCGAAGAGCGGCAAATTCATTGCTGCCCGCGCCGACCAGCGCATTTTGCAAAATATGCGGCTCAGTAAAGCAGTCTGGCAACTGCGAACCTTCGATCGTGCGGCGCGACATACCCAGCGCATCTTCAAGGGCAGCATTGGCAAACACCACCACGCCATCGGTACGGACAACAGCCACCAGTGTCGCCAGCAGATCGAAAGCCTGAAAGCGGGCTTGTTGTGGTGCGGCGGCTGGTTTTGAGGCGTAGATTATTGGTTTTTTCAAGCCTTATATTTTGGCGCAGAACTGGGTTCTGGCAAAAAAGCAGGTTAATGGCTGTTAGGCAGGCGTGCTATTTCACGTTTCAAACTGGCAATGTCGCTTTGGTTGCGATGTATGCTGTCTTTGAGCTCGGCGATACGGTCTAGATAACGCTGGTAATTGCGGCCTTCAAGACCCTGCTTTTCAGGCTCGCCGTTGTTAAATTCTTTTTGCTGTTCCACCAGTCTGGCTTCAGCTTTTTTAAGTTCTGACTCCAAAATAGTGCGTGAATCGCTGTCGCGCGCTTTTTGAACCAGGCTGCCATCGCTACGGTTGCCAGAAGCTGAGCCAGCGGAAGCAACAGGCACAGCGGGTGTTCGCTTGACGGGGGTGCTCAACACCACCGTCAGATTGCCACCTTCCAGCGCTTGGCAGCCGCGCTGTTGCGCATCTTTGGCGTTGTTGGTGTACTCGGTGCTCTTACCTTCCATGCCAATACAGCGGTAAATTTGCGCCGATGCTGAAGCACAGGCCAAAGCCAGCAAAATACCAATAGACGAAATAAACAAAGTGAGTGTCATACGCAGTTCCAGTTGCCAGTATCGGCTTTGGATGGACTGACTGTATGCGGCAAACGGGTAAAAAGTCAAAGCCATCTGATAAAACCACAGCTAGAACGAAAAAAGGACAGCTAAAGCCGTCCTTTTTTGTGCAAATATGCTGTTTTCGCGTTTTTACACCGCCATTTACAGCGAGTAATACATGTCAAACTCAATCGGATGCGTGGCCATGCGCAAGCGCGTGACTTCACCCATCTTCAGTTCAATGTAAGCGTCGATCATCGAATCAGTGAAGACGCCGCCTTTGGTCAAGAAGCCGCGGCCTACATCCAAGCAGTCGAGTGCCTGGTCCAGGCTGTGGCAAACCGTTGGGATTTTTGCGTCTTCTTCTGGTGGCAGATGGTACAAGTCCTTGGTCGCTGCTTCGCCCGGGTGGATTTTGTTTTCTACGCCGTCCAGGCCAGCCATCATGAGCGCTGTGAAACCCAGGTACGGATTCATCAGTGGATCTGGGAAACGTGCCTCTATGCGGCGACCTTTCGGGTTGGCCACATAAGGGATACGAATCGATGCTGAGCGGTTTTTAGCCGAGTAAGCCAGCTTGACCGGTGCCTCGAAGCCAGGAACCAAACGCTTGTAGCTGTTGGTGCCGGGGTTGGTGATGGCGTTCAGCGCGCGGGCGTGCTTGATGATGCCGCCAATGTAGTACAGAGCGAAGTCTGACAAACCTGCATAGCCGTCACCAGCAAACAGGTTTTTGCCGTCTTTCCAGATCGACTGGTGAACGTGCATACCGCTGCCGTTGTCGCCAACAATCGGTTTTGGCATGAAAGTCGCGGTTTTGCCGTAGGCGTTGGCCACGTTTTGCACCACGTATTTCAGAATTTGTGTCCAATCGGCGCGCTGCACCAGCGTGCTGAACCTGGTTCCAATTTCGTTCTGGCCAGCACCTGCCACCTCGTGGTGAAAGACTTCTACCGGAACGCCCAATGACTCGAGCACCAACGACATTTCAGCACGCATGTCTTGTGTGCTGTCGACTGGCGGCACGGGGAAATAACCACCCTTAACAGTTGGGCGGTGACCACGGTTGCCACCTTCCAGCTTGGTACCGGAATTCCATGGGGCTTCATATTCGTCGATCTTGAAGAAAGTACCTGAAGCATCAGTGTTCCAGCGCACATCGTCAAAAATAAAGAACTCTGGCTCTGGTCCAAAGTAAGCCGTATCGCCCAAGCCACTGGCCTTCAAATAAGCTTCAGCGCGTTTGGCGATCGAGCGTGGATCACGGTCGTAAGCTTTACCATCGGTGGGGTCGAGCACATCGCAGCTCAAAAACAAGGTAGTTTCTTCAAAAAACGGATCCAAATTGGCGGTGTTGGCATCAGGCATAAGCAACATGTCAGAGGCTTCAATGCCCTTCCAGCCAGCAATCGACGAGCCATCGAATGCATGGCCAGAGGCAAATTTGTCTTCGTCAAAATGCGAAACAGGCACGGTCACGTGCTGCTCTTTACCACGGGTGTCGGTAAAGCGAAAGTCAACAAACTTGACTTCGTTTTCCTTAACCATTTTCATCACGTCTGCGACGGTCTTTGCCATCAAAATCTCCAATTAGGGTTGTGAAAGAGTTGTCAAAATATTCTCAGTAAACAGTGAACGCACATTTTGTGCCAAAACCAAAGCGCGACTGACCCCAAAGAACATGCATGATTGTGCCGTTAAAAACAGTCTTTACCGCGGGCAATCACGCTTTAAAAAGCAGAAAGTCTTTATCTTGCACGTTTTCGTGCGTCAACAAACTTGCACCTTGTTGGTGCAATAATTGCGCACCAATTCAGCGCACCAGTTCAGGGCCTAATTTTAGGTCGAATTGCCCAAGACCGGCCAACAACGCTGGATAAGCTACTTCAATTGCCTCAGGCCTACCCTTCACGCCCAGCTCAATATGCCTGCCATAAGTGGGGTGGTCAACGCTTGGCAAGCTAAAAACCTTGACGCCAACATGCTGCGCTTCAATCGCCTCCATCAGTGGCGTCAAAGTCGCTTCCATCGATCCGGAAACGATGATGGACTTTTCAATGTAGGCTGACTTTTGGTGCAGATGGGCGTATTGATAGTCCAAAACCCATTCCATCATCGGCCAGGCCATGACCGGGAAACCAGGTAGGAAGTGGACGGCACCCTGCCCCGCGCGGCAGGTAAACCCCGGGATCTTGTTGTAAGGGTTCGGCACAATTTCAGCCCCGACAGGAAATACGCCCATGTTCAAACGATGGATGTTGTCGTGCCTATCTGCATCAAACGGCACACCTTGCTCTTTGGCAGTGTCTTTCATGCGTTCGGTAATCAAAGCTTTTGCCTCGGGGTGCAGCGTCAGATCAAGACCTAAAGCAGCAGCGGCACATTGGCGGGTATGGTCGTCGGGGGTGGCACCAATCCCGCCGCACGAAAACACCACGTCACCGGATTCACGCGCGGCAGCAAAAGCCCGCGCCAATGTGCTGGTAATGCGGGCCTTGTCGTCCCCCACATAGTCGGCATAGGCCAGCTGCAGGCCGCGTGCACCCAGCAGTTCAATGGCTTTGGGCAGGTGTTTGTCAGCGCGTTTGCCTGAGAGGATTTCGTCGCCAATGATGATAATTGCAAAATTTTGCATGGGATGTTTACAGATGAATACGCACGAGGATGTCAGAAGGTGAAGCAGGATGTCATAGTCATATTTTAAATCTCTTTGATCTCCTTGGTATCCTGCCTTGTATCTTGCGTTGGTGTTTTATTGGCTATTAACTCAGGCGCTAATTGACTGCGCATTTGTGTGTCTGTTGCATTATTTTTCTTGCGTAATTGGTCAAGTGCGTTCAGTGTGTAATGTGAAAACCAGAGCGACGAGAAAGCAAACACCAGCGTATAAATCCAGATCGCCACGGGTACCAAGACTGGCGCCAAAGCTACAAACATCGCGCCTGACGCCCAAATGATGCTGGGCGCAGCGCCCAGGTAGCCGCTAATGATGCCAATGGCCAAAAGTGAGCCACGGTGCTCTTTGAAGATCTGCCTGCGTTCCTCGCTGCTGGCGTGGTCGACCAGCGCGTCATATGACATCACACGGTAGGTGAGCCAGCCCCAAATCAGCGGTGGCAAAATCAGGATCAAAGGCGGCACCAGCCACAGCGGAATCGACAACACCAGCGCAATCGCAGCCAACAGGGTAGAACCCAGCGACCACAACACACTGGCCAGCAAAGAGCCACCTTTTTTACGTTCCAGTCCGGCAAAGCGCCGCTCAGCCACCAGTGCCACCATGGCAGGCGTCATAAAAATCGACACAAACAGCAGCGAGACAATCACAATTACCGGAATCGCCAAAAATAGAAGCAGAACGGGTGCCAGCACTACCCGCAAGTTACTCAAACCCAGCCTCTCCAGCCAGCCAACCATGGTGTCTAGCAGTGCAAAGCTTTCCAGATTGCTGCGCACCGCTGATATGGCGGCTTCCCAGTAAAAGTAGCCCAAGCCCAGCGACACCACGGCCATGATGACCAGCGGCAGCACCGACAGTGCGATGACCCGGGGGTGCAGGCAGTACATGGCGGCGCGCCAAAAGGCGTCGAGAAGTTTGTGCATAGCGCAAGAATAACGCTTTCAATTAGCATGGCGACATGCAGCGTATAAATATCGGTGGCCAACCGCTTGAAGTTCGTCACATCCATGGTTCTGAATGGTCAGCGCCTATCGTCTTTTTGCACGAAGGTTTGGGCTCGGTCAGCATGTGGACGCAGCGCGGCTTGGACTGGCCGCTGGCCGTGTGCAAGGCGACCGGGCGCGCTGGCATTGTCTATTCACGGCATGGCTACGGCCAGTCAGGCCGCGCGCCACAGGGGCGTAACACCTTGCCGCCGGACTACATGCACAGCCAGGCCTGGGACGTGCTACCCGCGCTGCTGGTTGAACTGCAGATCCAAAACCCGGTGTTGCTCGGCCATTCAGACGGCGCAACGATTGCCCTGTTGTATGCGAGCCAGCGACCGGTCACCGCCTGTATTGCCATGGCCCCGCATGTGGTGGTTGAAAGCTTGGCGGTCAATGCGATAGGCCAGGCCAAACTGGCCTTTGAAACAGCTGATTTAAGAGCCCGCCTGGCCAAATACCATGCAGACGTAGACGGCGCTTTTTGGCAGTGGAACGATGTGTGGCTGTCAAAAGCCTTCGCCAGCTTTGACATTCGCACTGAATGCCAACGCATCACCGCGCCGCTGCTGTTGGTTCAAGGTTGGGATGATGAATACGGCACGATGCGCCAGCTCGATGAAATCGCCCGCGCAGCGCTTCATGCGAAGCAGCTCAGGCTGGCAGACTGCGGCCACTCGCCGCATCGGGATCAGCCACAATTTTGCATTGATGGCATCGTTGATTTCCTTAAAACTGTAGGTTAATTGCTATATTTTTAGTAGCACATTACACCTGCATTCATTGGTTTTTAGTCACTTTTAACCTTAAAATGCACATCACAAGGTAATAAAACTAACTCAAAAAAAACTCAAAACCAGCGTTTCAGCAACCCCATTACTTGGTCAAAGCGTTTGCCATAAGGCGGGTAAAACAAGTCTCCCCTCGCCCACTTAGACTGCACAAGCACTGGTTTTTGCATGCTGAGCCGCAAAAACCCAGCCTCTCCGTGGTAGCTGCCCCAACCGCTTTCACCCACACCGCCAAAGGGTAGGTTCTCGTGGGCGATGTGCATCAGTGTGTCATTGACGGTGACGCCGCCGCTGACAGTTTGCGCCAGCACCTGGTCACGCGCACTGTTGTCTGTGCCAAACCAGTAAAGCGCCAATGGACGCGGCCGGGCGTTGATGTATTGAATCGCTTCGCTTAACGCGTCATAAGGCAGCACCGGCAGGATCGGGCCAAAGATTTCTTCTTGCATCAACTGCGCGTCGGCCGGTACATCAAACGCCAACACCGGCGACATTTGGCGATGATCTGTCGCCGTGCCACCAGTGTTGATGACCTGCAGCCTGGCACCGCCCTGCTTTGCTGCGACCAACATAGCTTGCAGTCGCGCGTAGTGGCGCGGGCTGATGATGGCGGCGTAGTCGGGGTTGCCAGCGATGCTGGGGAAGAGCTTGGCCACCGCTTGGGCAAAAGCGTGGCCAAAAGCGGCTTCCTGGCCTCTGGGCAGCAGCACGTAGTCAGGGGCAATGCAGGTTTGGCCAGCATTTAGAAGTTTGCCGTGAGCGATTTTGATGGCGGCAGCGTTCAGGTCACAACTTGTATCAATGATGCAGGGTGACTTGCCGCCCAGCTCTAGCGTGGTGGGCGTCAGGTTGGCAGCAGCAGCTTTGGCAACGATCCGGCCTACAGCGGTAGAACCCGTAAAAAACAAATGGTCAAACGGCAGGCTAGAAAACTCGGCCGCCAGTGCGCCGTCGCCTAAGACCACGCACACCTCATCAGGCGCAAAGGCCTTGCCAAGCAGCTCTGCCATCAAAGCCGATGTGACTGGCGTCAGCTCGCTGGGCTTGAGCATCACGCGGTTGCCCGCAGCCAGCGCGGTAATCACCGGGCCCAAGGCAAGCTGAACTGGGTAGTTCCACGGCGACACCACGCCCACCACACCCAGCGGCTGGCGCTGCAAATAGGCGCTGGCGGGCTGCAAGTAAATGGGAGTTCTGACTTTTTGCGGCTTCATCCACTTAGGCAAAGCCTTGAGCGTGTGCGACAAAAGCGAGCGCAGCACAAACAGGTCGGCGATCTCAGTCAGTTGCAGACTGCGCACGCCGAAGTCAGTTTGCACAGCTTGCGCCAGAGCTTTGCCGTGATCGTCAATCAGCGCCTTCATGGTCAAGAGCCGGTTGCGGCGAACATCCAGAGGTACGTCTATGTGTTGGCGGCTGGCGCTGTACTGGGCGTTGAAAAGATCGCGAAGGTTTGTAGCTGTAGATGTTTGCGTCATCTGCACATCATAAAAGCTGAACTGCGTTGGAAGTGGGGGATGTACCCGATTTGCGCTGTTGGCTTACGCTATGCTATTTAAACAGGAGCTGATTAACCTTGTATTTCTTGATCTAACGCTGATTTAATACCTACAAAAGCCAGTTTTTAACCGGGATTATTTATTAGACCGTTCGCCCTGAGCCTGTCGAAGGGATTTTTACGATAACTAAAAGCTTCGACAAAGTCTGTCCTGAGCACGTCGAAGGGCTCAGCCCGAACGGATCTAACGCAAATGGACAGTCTCGGTTCAATACGCTTGTGGACATTGTCCTGCCCTTACCGCTTAAAAATATAGTGTTTACGCCCAAAGCTCCTGCATGGTGTTTGCGAAATCATCAGCCACACTCTGCCAGTTTTCAACCCGTCCGTCTTGCGCTGCCAGCCTTCCCGCCACATACACCTCAGCCAGCCGCGCGTCGGGGCTGGAGAAAACCATTGCGTCCAACAGGTGGTCAATCGGTACGCCTAGCAGTGCCGGGGATGTGCTGTCGATGACTGAAAAATCTGCCCGACTCCCTACTACCAAGCCTTTCAGAAGTTGACCACATGCTGCTGAGCCGCCAGTTAACGCAGCGTCGAACAAAGCTGCTGCAGTTGATGTTTTGCCCGATGCGCCAGCCATCAGATTGCGTTGGTGCAAAGCAAAGCGCTGCGAGTATTCCAGCAGACGCAGCTCTTCTTGCCAACTGCGGGTGACGTGGCTGTCTGATCCTATGGACCAATTACCTTGCATCTTGGCGTACGTTGGCAGATCAAATACGCCGTCGCCCAGGTTGGCCTCGGTGGTGGGACACAGCACAATGGATGCGCCGCTGACCTTGATGCCTTGCAGCTCTGCGGGGGTGGTGTGGGTGGCGTGTATTAAGTTCCAGCTTGCGTCGAGGCCTGCGTGACTGAGCAGCCATTCAACGGGCCGCTGGCCGTGCGTGCGCATGCAATCAGCCACCTCGCTGGTTTGCTCGGCCACATGGATGTGGATGGGCATGTGCTGCGCTTTGGCGTAGGCGGTGGCTTCCTGCAAAGCGCCCTGCCCGACGGCGCGTAGCGAATGCAGAGCCAAGCCGGTGTTGACCAGCTTACTGCCAAATTGCTTTTCAATGCCTTCACACAAGCTAAAGATGGACTCAGGCGATGATGCGAATCTTTGCTGGTCATCACGCAAAGCTGTTGCCGAAAACCCAGAGCGCATGTACAGCGTGGGCAGTAATGTGATGCCGATGCCTACGCGCTGGGCTGCGCCAACCAGTGCCAGCGACATGTCTAGCGGGTTGGCGTACGGTTTGCCTTGCAGGTCGTTGTGCAAATAATGAAACTCACACACCTGGGTGTAGCCCGCTTGCAATAACTCGGCGTAGAGCAGCGCGGCAACCGCTTCGAGTTGCTGGGGTGTGATGCGCTGGGCGACACGGTACATGCGGTCACGCCAGCTCCAGAAGTTGTCTTGCCCACCATTCGTTCGCTCGGTCATGCCCGCTATGGCACGTTGAAAGGCGTGGCTGTGGGCGTTGACCAAGCCAGGGATGACCGGGCCAGTCAAGCGTATTGCGCTACGTTGTTGGTCAGCGCTGGCGTTGGCATCAATATTTGCCCATGTGCCATCAGCAGAAACGCTGAGCAGCAGGTCTTTCACCCAGACACCATCAACCCAAGCCATGGGTGCGAAGTAACTTTTCAACGTATCAGCCATACAAGGCCTTGGCTGCTTGCAAGCTGGCTTGCACCATGCGTTTGAGTGTCGGTTGTATTTTTAAAGCTTGCGCCTCGTCGTAGGCATAAGGCGGTGCTTCCTGCATATACAGGCTTTGGCATTTTTCAAGCTGAATGGCGTGGACTTGGCTAGCGGTTTGGCCATACTGCCGGGTGATGTAACCACCCTTGAAGCGGCCGTTGACCACGTAGGAGAACCCGTCAATTTGGCTAACAGCAGCTGCAGAAATGTCAGTTGCTGCTGACGCACCACTGGCTGTGCCAATGTTCAAGTCCGGCAGCTTGCCTTCAAACAACCAAGGAATACGCGAGCGAATGCTGTGCGCGTCCCACAGAAGCACAAAACCGTGGATGGCTTTGATGCGCGCCAGCTCCCCCGCCAACGCATCATGGTACGGCTGCCAGAAGGTTTCACGGCGGCGTTTGACCTCTTGCGGCAAGGGCTCATGCCCTGTTTTGTAAAGTGCATCGCCGCTGAAAAAGTGCGTCGGACAGAGCTCAGTATTGGCCGCACCGGGATACATGGGCGCGTTATCGGGCGGCCGGTTCAGGTCAATGACATAGCGTGAGTAACGCGGCTGCAACACGCTGATGCCGAGCGCAGGTAGAAAGTCATACAGCCGCGCCAAATGCCAGTCGGTGTCTTCAACATCCAGGGCTCTGGCTATGTAATTGTCTCGCAAGTCAAGCGGAATCTCCGTACCGATGTGCGGCATGCTGACCAGCATGGGCTGGCTTCCGCAGTGCAAATTAAAAGTCATAAAACAAGCCCGTTGAAGACTTTTCGTGTCAGTGGGCAGCTCCCAAAAGCATAGCTAAGCTCAGCGGGTGACTGAACGTCCCACAACACAAAATCAGCCCGCATGCCTGCTGCCAGCAGACCACGATCTTTCAAGCCCAGCGCACG
>JBBAPP010000040.1:12099-15806 GCA_040400775.1 Polaromonas sp.
TTGCCACCGTACACCAAGTGGGTATGGCAATCAATCAAGCCCGGTGTGATGAGCGCGCCCTTGGCGTCATACACATCGTGCGTTTGGGTACTGTTTGCCAGAAGGTCTGAAGGCAAGTCGCTACGGGCGCCCACCCATTGCAGCACGCCAGCGTTGACAACCAATGCCGCATCCTCAATCAATCCGTAGGCTTGCGCAGCACCCGCTTGCATGGTGGCTGCTTTGCAATTGAGCCAAATACTGATCGGCGATGTCATACGTCAATTTCCATCAAAAGTGCATCGCTGGCTTGCAGATCAATGGCTGTGCCGGCATCCACATGCATCCAACCCAATGAATGCGCTGAAAGCGCATGAATAGCAGTGTCAATTTGCACGGTAGCCCTTTCTTTGTGGGCATAAACAGCTATTATTTTAGGAGTTTTGATAGCCACGTTTACATGACTGTTGACGCGCTGCAGATGTGCTGATGTACTGCCGTGAAGCATCAAATTAAAGTCTTGCGTTGCGCCGCCCAGCAGCGTACAGTTTGTGAGCGCAGCGCCATCAAACTTCAGGGGTTGATCACTTTTTCTCAGCATATGCGCATGCCCGTCAAGCGTCAAACAAACACCATCGCCTTCCAGCACCGCAAACCAGCGCTGCACGCCTTCAAAGCTTGAAAACGGGCCAGACTGTGTCACCTCAGCCACGGAGGCACGCCAGCGCCAATGCTGGGCGTCGGGCAAGGCCACCAGTTCGCGTGTGGTGCCGCCGCCGTTACGCCACGCTATGGGTGCAAGGTCTTGCAAATGAACAACTTGCCAATTCATGTTTGAAATCATGCCTGAAATTGCCCTGCAAAGCTGTAGCGCGTGCCGGGGTACACCAGTCGCGCCAAGCTGGCGACATGTGTACCGCTAACAGTGCGTCGGGTGATGGCCAGACAGGCCTCAGTGGGCTTAATCTGTAGTAACTTGGCTATTTTCACGCCAGGTAGGCAAGCCTCTATCTGGTAGCTGGCATCCGTCAACGGTGCGCGCGTCAGCAGGTGGTGCGCTGGTGTGAAGAGGGTGAAGTCTGTTTTCAAAAAATCCGGTGCAGCAAGCGGGTTGACGTAACGGTCTTCGTATTGGATCGGTATACCGTTTTCCAGATGTACCAGCACGGTGTGAAACACTTTGGCGCCAGAGCGCAGGCCTAAGGTCTTGGCCAATGGCGCAGCGGCTTTTTCAGTAGCCACCAGCAGCA
Organism: Polaromonas sp.; assembly: GCA_040400775.1. Lineage (GTDB taxonomy): Bacteria > Pseudomonadota > Gammaproteobacteria > Burkholderiales > Burkholderiaceae_C > Polaromonas. The sequence goes on from JBBAPP010000040.1 coordinate 13,329, forward strand.
CCCGGCTGGCGTGGCTGTGGCCGCGCTCCACCACCTCTTCTTTGATATCGCGAATCGTCAAGCGCGAAGAAATACGGTGCAACTCAGCCACCCGCGTGCCCGAGCCCTGAATCCGCGTGACCATGCCTTCCGCCGCCAACTCCCGCAGGGCGCGGTTGACCGTCATGCGGCTGATACTGAACTGGGCCATCAGCGCCGTTTCACTGGGTACAGCATCACCCGGCTTCCAAGTGCCTGACGTGATGCGGGTTTTGATAAAGGTTTTGACCTGTTCATAGGCAAACAACTGAATTTCCATGCCCATAGGTTACCCCAGTTGACACAAGTTGTATAGACAACTACATTTTGATTAAAGCTGATTTGGAGTAACTGATGTCTGATTTATCGCAAACCAAGTTCATGGACAGCAAAGCTAGAGAAGTCCGCGCCCCACGCGGCAGCGAGATAAGCTGTGCCAATTGGCAAATTGAGGCGGCGCTACGCATGCTGCAAAATAACCTTGACCCTGACGTGGCAGAAAACCCCAACGAACTGGTGGTTTACGGCGGTATTGGTAAGGCCGCACGCAACTGGCCAGCGTTTGATGCGATTGTTGATTCACTGCACAAACTTAAACCGGATGAAACGCTGCTGGTGCAGTCAGGCAAACCGGTCGGCGTGTTCCGTACCCACACCGGCGCACCGCGCGTGCTGATTGCCAACTCCAACCTGGTCCCCAAATGGGCCACCTGGGAGCACTTCAACGCGCTAGACCGCGCGGGGCTGATGATGTACGGCCAAATGACTGCTGGCAGCTGGATTTACATCGGCACGCAAGGCATTGTGCAAGGCACCTATGAGACCTTTGTTGAAGCAGGCCGGCAGCATTACAACGGTGATTTATCGGGGCGCTGGGTGTTGACGGCCGGACTGGGCGGCATGGGTGGCGCGCAGCCATTGGCCGCTACGTTTGCGGGTGCTTGTTCGCTCAATATTGAATGCGACCAGAGCCACATTGATTTCAGGCTGCGTACCCGCTATGTCGACAAGCAAGCTGCTTCGCTGGATGAAGCGCTGGCCATGGTCAAACATCACACCGAGCGCAAAGAAGCGGTATCGGTTGCGCTGTGCGCCAACGCCGCGGATATTTTCCCTGAGCTGGCAAAACGCGCCCAAGCGGGAACCATTCGCCCAGACATCGTGACCGACCAAACCTCTGCGCACGACATCATCAATGGCTATCTGCCCGCAGGCTGGACAAATGAGCGCTGGTTGGCCGCGCGTAAAGACCCGGCGCAGCACGCGGCGCTCACGCAGGCTGCCGGCGAGTCATGCGCCACCCAAGTCAAAGCCATGCTGGCGTTTCATGCGCTCGGCATACCGACCGTCGACTATGGCAACAACCTGCGCCAGGTGGCCAAAGACTTTGGCGTGGCCAATGCGTTCGACTACCCTGGCTTTGTGCCCGCCTACATCCGGCCACTGTTTTGTAGCGGCACCGGGCCTTTTAGATGGGTCGCCTTGAGTGGCGACCCTGAAGATATCGCCAAAACCGACGCCAAGATGAAACAACTCTTCCCCGCCAACAAGCACCTGCACCGTTGGCTGGACATGGCGGCTGAGCGCATCAGCTTTCAGGGCTTGCCGGCACGCATTTGCTGGATTGGCTTGGGTGAACGCCACATTGCTGGGCTAGCGTTTAACGCGATGGTGAAAAGCGGTGAACTGAAAGCGCCGATCGTGATTGGCCGCGACCATTTAGACAGCGGCTCTGTCGCCTCTCCCAACCGCGAAACCGAAGCCATGCAAGATGGCAGCGACGCCGTGAGCGACTGGCCGCTGCTGAACGCGCTACTCAATACCGCCAGCGGTGCAACTTGGGTCAGCTTGCACCATGGCGGTGGCGTGGGCATGGGCTACTCGCAGCATTCAGGCGTGGTGATGGTGGCTGACGGGACGGACGACGCGGCTGAAAAACTCAGCCGCGTGCTGTTCAACGACCCTGCCACCGGCGTGATGCGTCATGCCGATGCGGGCTATGACATAGCCAAGGCAAGTGCCAAAGCCAATGGCTTGAATTTGCCAATGATTGGCTAAGCCGACATGACGCATGAGTTGCTGATACCAGGCCAGTTAAGTCTGGCGCAACTGCGCAGGCTATGCAGTGGCAAACCCTTGCCGGTACAGCTGGATGCAGCCTCTAGGGAAGGCATTCGCGCCAGCGCTGAGCAGGTAGCAAAAGCTGCCGAAGGCGGTGCGGCGGTGTACGGCGTGAACACCGGTTTTGGCAAGCTGGCCAACACGCGCATTGCCAAAGCTGATTTGGCAACACTGCAGCTTAAATTGCTGCGCTCACATGCCGTCGGCGTTGGCGAACCGCTGGCTGAAAATATTGTGCGACTGATTTTGCTGCTGAAGGCCGCGAGCTTGGCGCGTGGCTATTCAGGCGTGCGTGAAGAAGTCATAGATGCGCTGCTGGCCTTGTACAACCACGGTATT
>JBBAPP010000041.1:0-15769 GCA_040400775.1 Polaromonas sp.
GTGGGGGCAGAGGTAGTCAAGCCCATGACTGTATCGGAGCTGGGTGTTTGACGCTATTGGCGCGTAAAAAGACCTGAATCCGTTTACAAACCGCAAAACAAAGCCATCTAGCAGGTATAAATAGGCCTGCAAGCCAATGAATACGCGTTTAAGCAGCTCCTAAATTAATAGTTTTTAAACTGCGGCAGTGTTTGCCATTCAAGCCAGCCAGACTTAAACCGAGATTGTCCATTGGCGTTAGATCCGTTCGGGCTGAGCCCTTCGACGTGCTCAGGACAGGCTTTGTCGAAGCTTTTAGCTATCGTAAAAATCCCTTCGACAGGCTCAGGGCGAACGGTCTAATAAACAATCCCGGTTAAACGCTGTACTGGCTTTGCAAGAGATAGTCACACACCACAGCACACACACCACCCCTCATCGAAAGTCAACCCCCGATGACACCATTCCAATGCACTCCATAACTTCGTATGCGGTCTGGGATGGGGAGCTCTGGGTGATCATGTTGCCCGATGGCACGCTTTACTATGGCTCGACGCAAACCATGCCATGTGCGCGTGCTCAGTTTCAGGATCTCTTGGGTGCAATCGATTTTGCAACGCCAAGGACTACCCAGCGCGCAGAGAATACACAGGACAGGCCTAAAACTAGAAGTGCTATCAAATAGCTAGCGCGCGGGCAGAAAGACCTGACAAATAATGGCTTGAGAAATTTCGCACAAAGCTGCAATGCGACTCTCCAAGCTAACAGGGCATATAAGATAGCTTCACGCGCAAGAAACAGCTGAACCGCACATGAATGAAAGAGATTAGAACTATGTCTGAGGCTAATAATTACGTGCCCCCCAAAGTCTGGACATGGGACGCCGAGAACGGTGGGGAATGGGCCAAAATCAATCGCCCCATCGCTGGGCTGACCCATGAAGCCGTACTGCCTCGCGGCATACATCCATTACAGCTTTACTCGCTAGGCACTCCTAACGGCCAAAAAATAACGATCTTGCTCGAAGAGTTGTTGGCACTCGGCGAGAAGGCTGCGGAATATGACGCTCACCTGATTCAAATTAGCGACGGCGACCAGTTTTCATCGGGTTTTGTCGAAGTCAATCCAAACTCGAAAATCCCGGCACTATTTGATACGCAAACGGGCAGCCGAGTCTTTGAAAGTGGCGCGATCATGCTTTATCTGGCCGAAAAGTTTGGTAAGTTTCTACCAAAACAGGCCTCTGCGCGAACAGAGGTTATGAACTGGCTCTTTTGGCTGCAGGGATCGGCTCCATATCTGGGCGGTGGATTCGGTCATTTTTATGCCTACGCGCCCGAGAAATTCGAATATCCAATCAACCGTTTCACCATGGAGGTGAAGCGGCAAATGGATGTGCTGGACAGAGAGTTGTCCAACCATCTTTTTCTCGGGGGTGACGAATACTCCATCGCAGATATGGCCACTTGGCCCTGGTATGGCAACTTGGTGCTGGGCGAGGCCTATAGCGCGGGTGAGTTTCTGCAAGTTGAGAGCTATGAGAATTTACGGCGGTGGGCTAATGATGTTCTTCAGCGCCCGGCTGTTCTGCGTGGTCGCAAGGTGAACCGTACTTGGGGCGAGCTTTCAGATCAGTTGCACGAACGCCACGACGCAACGGACTTCGACCTGAAAACGCAAGACAAACTGGCACCTCCAAGTGCCACTTGAAACGCTTGCGCAGAAAGAATAAATCCATGCTGCTCGACACCACCATTTGTGATTTCGGCTGGCAGGCCCCAGACTGCACTCTTTAAGCCCCCCCGATGGTAAGTCCTTCACCCTGCCTCAGAGCCTGGACAACAAGGGGTTGCCCATCATGTTCATCTGCAACCATTGTCCTTATGTTTAGGCAATAACGAGCCGCATGGCGGGTGACACACAAGCCCTGATAAAAGAAGGTATTCAGGTGGCTGCAATGATGTCAAATGACTACCGTTATGTTCCAGCCGACCCATCGGCCAACCTGAAACGGTTTGCCCAGCTGCACGGCCTTAGCTTTCCTTGCCTTACCTTACCGGCAAAGGCCAACTTGTGGGTCGTGCTGATGGGGCTGTCTGAAAGCCTGACTTTTTGGGCTTCAATAAAAACGGTGAACTGTAGTACCGGGGACGCCTAGATAACGCACAAATCTGAAGCGCTCCGTAGCGTCAGCCAGCGCTACTCAATGTCATGCGTCAGTCGCGCTGACGGGTAGGTGCCCGCAACGTCAATATCAAAGTATGGGTTGCCGCCGGTGACAACGCAGAGCAGCCGAAGGCACCGCGCCCAATGCATCCAGCTGCGTCGTCTCGCCTTGCTGAACACGCTGGGCGCGGCACACACTTAACAGCCAACGGCTTTTTTTAGTCTAAATCTTTGCTTGCCACGGTGTGTGCTTCAGCATCACGGCTGCAAACAACGCACTCCCCTCAAAACGCGACAACCAAACCTGCAACTGCGGCCAGGGCTGTGCTGCAAACCACGCTGCATCGGTATGCGCAAACTGGCGTATGAAGGGCAAGGTTGCCATGTCTGCCAGGCTGGCCTGCTGCCCACACAGCCAGCCTTGGTTTAAACGCGGCTCTAAGGCCTGCAACCAGCTTGCGGCTTCAAAGCGCTGCGCCAGTGCAAATGCGTGTACACCACTGCCAGATTCCAGCGGGTAGCGGTTGGGGTATTTGTAGCGGTCTAGCGCGTGTTTGAATGGGCCGTCGTTGGCTGCAATCACTGCCAGCATGTCTGTCATGAAGCCTTGAGCCATCCAGCCGTCTGGGTCGTTCTGCGCGAGTGCCCAGTGCATGATGTCCAGGCTTTCGTCGATCACCTGACCACTTGGCAGTACCAGCACCGGTACGCTGCCTTTGGGGGACGCGGCCAGCAGCTCGGCTGGTTTGCTTTTTAAAACAACTTCACGCAGCGCGTACTGCACATCGCTGATGTGCAGTGCCAGCCTGGCGCGCATCGCATACGGGCAACGCCTGAAGCTATAAAGAACGGGCAGGGCAGCGGTCACTGCTTTTGCGATGTACTTTGAACAATACCGATATGCGCCTGCTTGCGCGCCGCAGCCAAATCAAGCTGCTTTTGCCGCTGCCGATAACCGGCTTTTTGCGTGTCTGTGGTGCGGCCATGGCAGCCGGGGCAGCTCACACCGCGCTCGTACAGAGGTGATGCTTTGGCTGGTTCGGTTAATGGGTCGCGGCATGATCTGCAGAGCGCTAAATCACCTTGCACGAGCCCGTGTCCAACCGACACGCGCTCGTCGAACACAAAGCACTGGCCTTGCCATTGGCTTTGCGCTTCAGGGACTGTTTCCAGGTACTTCAGAATGCCGCCTTGCAGGTGGTACACCTCGTCAAAGCCTTTGGACTTTAAAAAAGCGGTGGACTTTTCACAGCGTATGCCGCCGGTGCAAAACATGGCGACTTTAGGCTTCACACCATCTACTTCGGCCAGCTTGCCGCCGGTTTGCATCTCTCGCGCTACCCAATCGGGAAGTTCTGAAAAGCTGGCGGTGGCCGGGTTAATGGCCCCGTCAAACGTGCCAATCGACACCTCGTAATCATTGCGGGTGTCCACCAGCACCACGCCGGGTTGGGCTATCAAGGTATTCCACGCTTCAGGCTTGACGTATTGCCCGGCCATCAGCGCCGGGTGAACATCCGGCACGCCCAGCGTGACGATTTCTTTTTTCAGACGCACCTTCATGCGGTAAAAAGGCATGCTGCTGGCCCATGATTCTTTGTGTTCCAGCGCTGCCAATCGACCTTCCAAGCGTGCGTCACTGCGCAGGTAAGTCAGCACGGCGCGGACGTCGTCTGGCCGCCCAGCAATCGTGCCGTTGATGCCTTCAGCAGCCAGCAGCAACGTGCCCTTGATGCCATGCGCCTGGCACATGGCCAGCAGCGGCGCTTGCAGCGCAGCAATGTCGGGCATTTCGACAAACTTGTACAGGGCAGCGGTAAGGAAGGGCATTGAGAGATGACTGTTTGCTACGTAATTAATAGCTGTTTGCACGCGTATTTATTGGTCTAGAGCCTTAAAAGATGCCTATTTTAGGCGTTTTTCAGGTCTTGGAGCTGCTGTGGCGCTTGCATCTCTCAATATGCCCTGCATCAGGGCACGTAGCTTGTCCATCAGTGGCGGCTCCGTGCGAGCGGCTATCGTGACCAGGCCAAAACGCGCCTTGGCATTCAGGGGCGGCGACATCGGCAGTTCAATTAAATCTGGGGCGGCTGCGCGAATCGTCAGCACCACCGCGTCGCTGCTGCGCACCACATCGAGCAGGCTGGAGATTTCTTCGGACCGCAGATTCACCAGCCTGTCAGGGTGCGCGTCTGGGCCAAACCGCTCCATCAAAATCCGCGCGACTTCATCACTCAGTGGCGTTGAGGCAACCGGATAGCAGCGCAACGCAGAAAAAGTCACGCTGGTTTTGTTGGCCAGCGGGTGGCCGGGGCGGCACATGAAAGCGCCGGCCATTTCTTGTAGCGCTTCCACCTTCAAATCAGCCGAGGGCTGCAAAGAGCGAATATCCAAGATCAATGCGTCCAGCAAACGCTCATGCAGGGCTCGCACCAGCAGCGTGGTGCTGCCCCGAGAGATGTCAATCTGCGCTTTGGGATAGTCGGTGGCCATCAGCATCAAGAGTGGCGTCATCAGCATCGCGCCTGGGCCCGAGCCCATGCCAATGCGGAACTGGCCGATTTCCCCTTTTTGCAGTTGCACACTGGTTTGTCGCAGCTCCTTGGCCTCGTCTACCAGCACGCGGGCACGCTGCACGATGTGGGTGCCAAAAGCGGTCAGCTCGTTTTTGTGGCCAATCCGGTCGAACAGGCTTTGGCCCAATTCGTCCTCCAGCGCTTTGATGCTGCGGCTCAACGCGGGCTGCGTCAGGTGCAGTTTGACAGCCGCTTGGCTGAATGAAGCTGTGGTGGCCAATTCAATCAAATGCCGAAGTTGAACCAGAGTCATGGCGAATCCTAGCTATTCATAAAAGTTATGAAAATCGATACAACAATGCATTAGACATTATAAAAATGCCTGATGACAATCCGACCACCACTACTATTAAAGGTCTAGACATGTCAAGCCTATCAAATCGTCATGCCGTGTTCTTCGGTATTTTTTTGTTCGCCAGTGCAGCTGTTGCCCAAACCTACCCTAGCAAGCCCGTCACCATCATGGTGCCGTACCCCGCTGGCGGTTTGTCTGATGTGATTGCCCGGACCGTGAACACCACGTTGTCTAAAAACATCGGCCAGCCGGTGTTGGTTGAAAACCTGGGCGGTGCCAGTGGCGCCATCGGCGCGCAAAAAGTATTGAGCGCAGCGTCTGACGGGCAAATGATTTTTCAGGGCTCGCCGAATGAATTGATTTTGGCGCCACTGGCTATTTCAGCCGTCAAGTACAAGAGCGAAGACTTCCGCTTGGTGCAAATGATTGCCACGGCGCACATCGGTTTTGTCACGCGCAAAGACTTAGCGGTCAACAACGTCGATGAGTTTTTGGACTATGCCCGCAAAGAAGCGCAAGCTGGCCGCCCGATCACCTACGCCAGCGTGGGCCCGGGTTCGTTTTACCACCTGCTGGGCGAGCATTTGTCCAAAGTCAGCAACATACCGATGACGCATGTGCCCTACAAAGGCATTGCACCGGCGTTGCAAGACGTGATGGGCGGCCAGGTCGATATCTTTTTGGCACCGATGGGCAAAGCCAATATTGAGCTACAAAAGCAGGGCAAGCTGAAAGTGCTGGCCATGCTGAACACCGAGCGCGTCGAGGCATTCAAAGACTACCCAGCGATCAGTGAGAGTAAATCGCTCAAAACCTTTGCCTTCAATATTTGGACCGGTTACTTTGTAAAAAAAGACACGCCAGAGCCTGTCGTCCAAGTGATCTACAAATCCATCACCGATGCACTGACCGACGCTAGCGTACGCAGCGGCCTGGAGGCCAACAGCCAGTCCGTCGCCAAGCCGCTGTCACTGCAGGCGATGGACAAAGTCTATGCAGATGGCACGGCGCAGTTCCGCGCCATTGCCAAAGCCATCAATTTGCAGCCGCAATAACCAAAGCGCACAACATGAGCTACATGGGTGATGCATTGGTCAGTAAAGTTGCTGAGTTCATTCAGCTCAGGCGCGACATACATCGCCACCCTGAGCTGGCGTTTGAAGAGCATCGCACCAGTGATCTGGTAGCGGCCAAGTTGGCCGGCTGGGGTTACACCGTGCATCGCGGTTTGGGCGGCACGGGTGTGGTGGGCGTTTTAAAACGCGGCATCAGCAAGCGTAGCCTTGGCATTCGCGCTGATATGGACGCACTGCCGATTCAAGAGGACTCTGGCCTTGCTTGGGCCAGCAGTAAGCCCGGCCTGATGCACGCCTGTGGCCATGACGGCCACACGGCCATGCTGCTAGCTGCTGCTAAATCAATAGCAGCGGATAAAAACTTCGACGGTACGCTGAACCTGATTTTCCAGCCCGCTGAAGAAGGCGGCGGCGGCGCGGTGCGCATGATGGATGACGGCTTGTTTGAAAAGCACCCCTGCGATGCCGTGTTTGCCATGCACAACATGCCGGGCACGCCGGTCGGCCATTTTGTGTTCCGTGATGGGGCGGCCATGGCGTCGAGCGACTACGTCAGCATTCGCCTGCACGGCAAAGGCGGCCACGGTGCCATGCCGCATCTTGCGGCTGACCCGCTGGTGGCAGCCGCTGCAATTGTGATGGCGCTGCAAACTGTCGTCTCGCGCAATGTTGACCCGCTGCACACCGCAGTGGTGACGGTGGGCGCACTGCACGCAGGTAACGCGAACAACGTCATACCCGCTGTGGCATCGATGGAACTCAGCGTGCGTGCGCTTGACCCTGACGTGCGCCTGTTGCTGGAGCATCGCATCAAAGCGCTGGTGATTGCACAGGCAGAGAGTTTTGGCGTGCGGGCTGAAGTCGACTGGCGCAAAGGCTATTGCGTGCTGGTCAATCATGCCAAAGAAACTGAATTTGCGAGGCAAGTCGCGTTGCATCTGGTGGGACCTGAGCGCGTCACGCTGCACGGTCCAGCCATCACCGGCAGTGAAGACTTTGCCTTCATGCTGGAGAAAATACCTGGCAGCTATTTGCTTATTGGTAACGGCGTCGGGGACGGCGATGGTGACTCGGCGGGCGCTTGCATGGTGCATAACCCAGCCTACGATTTCAACGACGACAACATCAGCGTGGGTGCTTCGTATTGGGCAGCGCTGGTGGAGGAATTTTTCACGGTATAAAATATTTATTAATGAAATCGACCCTGTGTCGACATGTGATCGGGAGAGACTGCCAGCGCTATTGACTTGTCAACAGCTTGTGGACAGCGCCGAAGGAGCAACCGCCCCGGAAACTCTCAGGCAAAAGGACCGATCACTTGCAACTACTCTGAAGAGCTGCTGGCATATTTCGTCTGCCAGCGCACCGAAGGAGCAAGCGGCGTGCTTTCCAAGCGCATCGTGAATCTCTCAGGTCCAGAACAGAGGGGGCGCCTTATCCATGTTGGGTCACGCGACTTGCATGGGAGGGCTCCACCCCCCGACGTTTTGAAAGTACTCTTTTCATGAAAACCATTGCAGTCATTGGCGGCGGCATCACCGGTGTAACCACCGCTTACGCGCTTGCCAAACGCGGCTTTACCGTCAGCTTGTTTGAACGCCATCGCTACGCAGCGATGGAAACATCGTTTGCCAACGGCGGGCAACTTTCGGCGTCTAACGCTGAGGTGTGGACGCACTGGTCCACCATCGTCAAAGGCCTGAAGTGGATGCTGAATCGGAATGCGCCACTGCTGGTGAACCCAGCGCCTACCTGGCACAAGTTGTCGTGGTTTGCTGAATTTATGGCTGCCATGCCGCATTACGAGCGCAACACGATAGCGACCGCGCGCATGGCAGTGGCTGCGCGACAGCATTTGTTTGCCTGGGCACAAGATGAAGGCATTGATTTTGACTTGAAAAAACAAGGCATTTTGCACATTTACCGTGACAAAAAAGGTTTTGACCATGCAGGCCGTGTGTCAGCCATGCTGGCCAAAGGCGGCTTGCTGCGCAAAGCTGTAACCCATGAAGAGATGAAAGCCATAGAGCCCACCTTGGCGGGCACCTACTACGGCGGCTACTTTACCGAAAGCGACTCCACCGGCGACATCCACAAGTTCACCCACGGCTTGGCGCAAGCAGCGGAGCGTTTGGGGGTTCGTACTTTGTATGCTCAAGACGTCACCTCAGTGCAAAGCGACGGACAAAAAGCCATCGTCGTGACGGCTGCACAAGATGACGCGCCGGGCGATGTCCAGTCCTTTGACGCTATCGTTGTGTGCGCTGGTGTCGCCAGCCGTAAGCTGGCCGCCCAATTGGGTGACAGGGTCAATATCTACCCCGTCAAGGGCTATTCCATTACCGTCAACTTGAACGACGCACGCAGTCAGGCGGGTGCGCCCAATGTGAGTTTGCTAGACGATGAAACCAAGTTGGTCACCAGCCGTTTGGGTGCCAGTCGCTTTCGCGTGGCGGGCACGGCTGAGTTCAACGGTGTGGACTACGACATTCGCGCTGACCGCATCAAGCCATTGATTGATTGGGTGGCGCAGTGCTTCCCCAACATCGATACACGCTCAGTGGTGCCTTGGGCAGGCCTGCGCCCCATGCTGCCCAATATGTTGCCGCGCGTTGGCCGTGGCCGTGCCGCGAATGTGTTTTACAACACTGGCCACGGCCACTTGGGCTGGACGCTGTCTGCCATCACGGCGGACATGCTGGGCGACGTGGTGTTGCAGGCCAAAGAGTCCAGCAACTTCAGCGCAGCAAAGCCGCAATTTGCCTGACAAATAAGTCAAGAGAGGGCGTATTTTTTATAAATCAAACAGCCGCTGCGCCAGCCACCAACTGGCCAGCAGCGCCACCACAATAGAACCCGCCATCAGTAGCCCCACGCGGTAAAAGCGCGTGGCGCGCAGCCAGAAAGCCAGCGGTAAAAACACCGCCACAATGGCCAGCTGACCAAGCTCAACACCGACGTTAAAACCCACCAGCGCCAGCACCAACGCGCCTTGCGGCAAGCCCAGATCGGCCAGTACAGATGCAAAACCAAAACCGTGGATCAGGCCAAAGCCAAAGGCCATCAGCCAGCGTTTGCCCTCTACCGTACCGCGCAAATTGTTCAGCGCCGCCACAATCACCGACGCGGCAATCACCGATTCGACCAGCCGCGACGGCAGGCTGATGATTTGCAGCCCCGCCAGGCTCAAGGTGATGGAATGCGCCAGCGTAAATGCGGTGACAACTTTCACCACGTCCTTCACCGCACCCATCAGGCCGGGTACGGGCACCCACTGGCCGGCTTCTCGCCTGACCACTGCCGGCAACAGCAGCGCCAGTAAAAACAAAATATGGTCGTAACCAATCCAGATGTGCCAAACACCTTCAACCACATACTGGCTGAAGGTTTGCCAGGCGCTTGGCGGCTGCAAGGCCAGGGTTTGGTCGGCCGACTCGGTGCTAAAAATGAGCGCCTGCGCAGCCTCAGTGACGCCCTTGGCGGTAGGCGCAATCCACTGCACCAGGCCACGGTGTGATGGGTCCACATCAAAAAACAAGCTATAGCTGGCTTTAACCGGGCTGGCCACTGCGGAGCACTGCGCCATAAGGCTCAAGACGGCATAGGTGCCGTCGCTGTGCTTGTCAAGCTGCATCGGGCTGGTCGTTGCTAAACCGCAGGGTTTGCCGGCAGCGGTCAATGCCAGGCGGCTGGTGGCCAGCCGGGTGATGTCGTCAGCACGCTGGCGCACCTCGCCCCAGCTCAAGTCGCCGTTGCCGTCGCGGTCAAGTTGCAGCACATAGTCCAGATCGCGCAGGGCAATGTCCCAGCGTACGCTGATGTCGTTGCTGCCCTCGGCGGCGCGTAATGTCAGGTAGCTGTCGCTGGGCTTGTGCGCCCAGGCTACACCTTGCAAAACCAATAAAAACAAGACCAGCCAGCGCTTCATTTTGTGGCTCCCGCTGCTACCAGTTGCGCAGCTAGTTGCGCAAAGGATGGGTCTTGGTATGCGCTGTTGCGCAGCCAGTCAATGGCGGGCTGCGCGTCTTTGGGCAGCCTGGCGGCAAGGGCAGCTCGCATCAATACTTCTGCATCGCGTGGTTCTTTTTGCACGGCGTAGTTTTTGCTGGCCAGTGCCAATGCTTTTACGGCGTTGCCCTCAATATCCAGTTCAAAGCGCGCAGCTTCTTGCTCGTGCAGGCGGTCACCGCGCTGGTTGGCTGCTTGAAAGCGTTCGCGCAACTGTTTTGCCCAATCATCAGCGCGTGGGTCTTTGGCCACACGGCCAGCCAGCGCCAGGCGTAGCAGCAAAATATCAGAGCGTTCCCAGTCGGTCAGTAGCTTGATGGCTTCAAGCGGGCGCTGGCGAGCGATTAAAAAATCAGCATACGCACCGAGCAAAAACTGGTCTGTCACGCCTTGCCGAAGAGCGGTTTTAAAGTAACTTTCAGCCGCATCAAAGCGCTGCAGCCGCCAGGCCATTTCAGCCAACCGGGTGTTTTGCCACAGCAGCAGCTCTGGCGCGGCTTGTGGTGAGGCTTTCACTGCGGCGGCCAGTGACTCAAAAGCCGTATCGAGTTGCCCTGAGGTTGCCTGCACATAGGCGCTGCAGCCAGCGCCCACCAACGGTTCTGCCAGCGGCGTTGCACGCGTACACTCGGCGGCAGCCTCTGTGTAGCGTGCCTGCACCATGTAAATGGCACTGCGCCACAGCAGCGGTTCAGCCGATGTGGGGTTTAATGCGCTGGCTTTGGCCAGGCTGGCGAGAGCCGGTTCGAACGCGTGGCTGAACTGCTGAATCAGGCCGAGCGCCATCGCGTAGTCGGCGTTATCGGGGTTGGTTTTGGCCAGTGGCGCCAGCGCAGCGGATGCATAACCGACATAGCGCGGGTCGCCTTGCGCCATCGCCAAGTCAAAATAGCGCCGGGCAATATCTACCCGTAAGGCCACATCATCAGGCCGCGCTGCGAGCTGCTTGCGCAGTGAATCGACACGCCGTATGGCCGGGTCACTGGCTCGGCCCGGCAGGCGTTCAACCACCTCGCTATCGCTGGTGGGGGTAAAGGGTGCAGCTGATGTGGGCGTGCTAAAAAAGACCGTAACGGCAGCCAGTACGGGGAGGCAAATGACTTTAAAAGACGGGTAACTTTGCATGCCGAGAGTGTATCGGCTTGCGGCCACTATGAAATACAACCTAAAAACACAGCCTAAGATAAAGCCATGCGCAAAACTTTAAAAATTGTTGTGATGGGTGCAGGTGCTGTGGGCTGCTATTACGGCGGCATGCTGGCTAGGGCTGGGCACGAGGTGGTGCTGATTGCCCGGCCGCAGCATGTGGAGGCGGTTAGCCGTGTCGGTTTGCGGCTGCAAACCCCAGCCTTCGACGAGCAGATTGTCTTGAAGGCCAGCCTTGACGCCAGCGCTGTAGCGGGCGCAGATGTCGTGCTTTTTTGCGTCAAGTCGAGCGACACCGAGGCCGCGGGGCGCTTGATGCAGCCCTATTTGCAGGCTGACGCGCTGGTGTTGTGTCTGCAAAACGGCGTTGACAATGCTGACCGCCTACGCAGCGTGTTGCTTGGCCATACGGTCAGGGCTGCTGTGGTGTACGTCGCCGCGGAAATGGCCGGCGCTGGCCATGTCAAACACAACGGGCGGGGTGATTTGGTGATCGAACCCTGCGCATCCAGCGCGGCGCTGGCAGACGCCCTGATAGCGGCGGGCGTGCCCAGTCTCATCTCAAACAACGTGCGCGGCGAGCTGTGGGCCAAGCTGATCCTCAACTGCGCCTTCAACGCGGTGTCTGCTATTGCCCAGTTGCCCTACGGCAAAACAGTGATAAGCCCAGGCATACAGGATGTGATGGCCGATGTGGTGGCGGAGTGCCTGGCTGTGGCACAGGGCGATGGCGTGCAGGTTGCGGGCGACGTACACGCAGCGGTTGCCAAGCTGGCGGGCAGTATGCCCACGCAGTCATCCTCCACAGCGCAAGACCTGGCGCGCGCCAAGCCGACCGAGATTGACTACCTGAACGGGTTTATCGTGCAGCGCGGTCAGGCGCTGGGCATTCCCACGCCTGCTAACCGGGTGCTATGGGCGCTGGTGAAGTTGCTCGAATCGCGTCAGGCTGGCGCTTAAGCAAGCGCGGATTTATTCGGCGCGCTTGCTTAAGTTTTTTTATCTGCGCTGTCTGGGATAATCTCACGCTATGAGCGGCAACACCTTCGGTAATCTATTCGCAGTCACCAACTTTGGTGAATCCCACGGCCCGGCCATTGGCTGCGTGATTGACGGCTGCCCGCCGGGCATGGACTTGTGTGCGGCAGATATTCAGCTTGACCTGGATCGCCGCCGCCCGGGTACTAGCCGCCACGTTACCCAGCGCAACGAGCCTGATGCAGTTGAAATTTTGTCAGGTGTGTACCAAGGCAAAACCACCGGCACGCCAATTTGCCTGTTGATTAAGAACACTGACCAGCGCAGCAAAGATTACGGCAATATTCTGGAAACTTTTCGGCCTGGCCATGCAGACTATGCGTATTTGCACAAGTACGGCTTGCGTGACCCGCGTGGCGGTGGGCGGTCGTCAGCGCGTTTAACCGCACCAACAGTGGCGGCTGGGGCGGTGGCTAAAAAATGGCTGCTGGCCAAATACGGCACAACTTTTAACGGCTGCATGACGCAGATTGGCGATGAAAGCATTGCCTTTGAATCATGGGCGCATGTGCCCCACAACCCGTTTTTTGCGCCTATCGCCGAGGTCTCTAAACTTGAAGCTTATATGGACGCTTTGCGCAAGGCAGGTGACTCTTGTGGCGCGAAGATTCGGGTGGTGGCATCTAACGTGCCGGTTGGGCTGGGCGAGCCACTGTACGACAAGCTGGACGCCGATATTGCCTATGCCATGATGGGCATCAATGCGGTGAAGGGCGTTGAAATTGGCGCCGGTTTTGCCAGTGTGGCGCAGCGCGGCAGCACGCATGGTGACGGTTTGTCGCCAGACGGCTTTATGTCAAACAACGCGGGCGGCGTGTTAGGCGGCATCAGCACTGGGCAAGACCTGGAGGTGTCGATTGCCATCAAGCCCACCAGCTCCATCATCACGCCGCGCCAGTCGATTGACACCTCTGGCAACCCGGCTGAAGTGGTGACCAAAGGCCGCCACGATCCCTGCGTAGGCATCCGCGCCACGCCGATTGCTGAAGCGCTGCTGGCGCTTGTTGTGATGGAACATGCGCTTCGCCAGCGTGCGCAAAATGCCGATGTGGTGGTGACAACACCTGACATCATGCGCAGTCGTTCATAGCCAGTTTGTAGTCTAAAACCAGCCACATGAAAACCATCCTCGTTTTAAACGGCCCCAACCTCAATTTGCTGGGTACGCGTGAGCCCGCTGTGTATGGCGCACAAACGCTGGCCGACGTCGAAGCCCTGTGTACAGCAGAATGCGCCAAGCACGGCTACACCCTGGACTTTCGGCAAAGCAACCATGAAGGCGTGCTGATCGACGCGATTCAAGAAGCCGGCCGTGCCCAAGCCGCAGGAAGATTGGCCGGCGTGGTCTTTAATGCTGGAGCTTATACCCACACCAGCGTGGCCTTGCACGACGCTATCAAGGGCGCAGGCGTGACAGTCATTGAGCTGCACATCAGCAACGTGCACGCGCGTGAAGCCTTTCGCCACCACTCATATTTGTCGCCTGTGGCCAAGGGGGTGATGGCGGGTTTTGGCGTGAAGGGCTATGCGCTGGCGATTGCTGCGTTGGCAGGCTTGGCCTGAACCGGTGGTGAGCCATGGCCACAGCGCCCAAATACCCGGTTGACGAGCGCGAAGTCGCGTTCACCGCCATCCGCGCGCAAGGCGCAGGCGGGCAAAATGTCAACAAGGTTTCCAGCGCGATGCATTTGCGCTTTGACATACATGCTGCATCCCTGCCGAATGACGTCAAAGAACGGCTCTTTGCTCTGAACGACAGCCGCATTACCGAAGCCGGCGTGCTGGTGTTAAAAGCCCAGCAGCACCGAACGCAAGAGATGAACCGCAGCGATGCATTGGCCAGGCTGCAAGAAGTCATCGACAGCGTCGCCATCCCGGCCAAAAACCGCAGAGCCACCAAGCCGACTTTTGCATCCAAGCAGCGCAGACTCGAAGGCAAGAGTTTGCGTTCTGACATCAAAGCAGGTCGCAGCAAGAGCGGCAAGTCAGACCAGTGAACGCTGCGCTGCATCAGAACGTGGGCATAGCCATCTGCTGCACTGCGCTTGACCTCAAGTGAGCCCAATGCGCCGCTGGCACCCGCCTGGTTTTCCACCTGCATGGCCTGGCTTACCGCCGGCCTGAATCAAAACCCCAGGGCCAAAGCGCCGCATCACCGGGGCCGGACTGCCTGTACCCAGCAGCGTGACGCGAAACTCGTCTGCAGCTACCGGGGCGGGGGTGATTGCCCATAGGCTCCACCAACCCACCCGAACAGTGCGCAGCTGGCGACACATGCCCAGCGCTTGAATGGCCTGGGTTTTGGTGCCGCAGTTGTCATACGATCTTCACGCTGAGGTTGGGCAAGCCGTCAATATGACACTCAATCACATCGCCTCTCACCACTGGCCCCACGTTTTCGGGCGTGCCAGAGTAAATGATGTCGCCGGGAAATAATTCATTGGCTTCAGACAATTTGCTGATTTGCTCGGCCACACTCCAGATCATCTGGCTCAAATCGGCGTTCTGTTTGACGTTGCCGTTGACTTTTAGCCAAATATTTGCTTTGCTAAAGTGTCCGATCTGCGCTACCCGATGCAGCGGGCCAATCGGCGCTGAGCGGTCAAAACTCTTGCCAATTTCCCAAGGTTTTTTCTCATCACCCATGGCACGTTGCAAGTCTCGGCGCGTCATGTCCAGGCCAAGCGCATAGGCGTAAACATGCTCTAGCGCACTGGACATGGGGATGTTTTTGCCGCCTTTTTGCAGCGCAGCCACCAACTCTACTTCATAGTGGTAGTTTTTAGTGAGCGAAGGGTAGGGGTGGTCAACGGTTGTACCAGGCGCTACATTTTGAATAGCATCCGTAGGTTTTTGAAAGAAAAAGGGTGGCTCACGATCGGGGTTAGAACCCATCTCTATGGCATGTGCTCTGTAATTGCGGCCGATGCAGTAAACGCGGCGTACCGGAAATTTCATGTCGCTGCCAACAATCGGGATATACGTGGCGGCTATGTCAAACGGTAGGCGCGGCTCTTTATTGGCCTGGCCTGGCAATGCGCAACCTGCCAATGCACCCATGCCCATGCTTGCGGTGGTTCCAAGGATATCTCTGCGTTTCATGGTTTGCCCCGGTTATTTACTAGAATAAAGCTATCAATATTTAATCGATAAAAATTAATAATAAATAAAAATTTCTATAAAAATAATAGGACTAACCCTCAAAAATCGCAGCATCGGCAAGCCTGGTCAAACTGCGTCAGTGGCTTTGTGAGGCGCGCTGGGTGACGTCGCCGTAGCCCGGCTGCAAATAAAGTCAACTCGGCCTGCAGTCGGGAAGCAACTTTTTGTCAGGAGCCACTTGACTTGCTGGCCAAGCACGCAAGCCAAGTTGCTTCTACAGGCTAGCCAGTCTGGTCGGCTGACTATTTCTCCAATGGCAAAATAGGCACACCATGTACCTGCCAGCCCATTTCGCCGCCAAGGACTCTGCCACCACGCACGCC
>JBBAPP010000042.1:0-6640 GCA_040400775.1 Polaromonas sp.
GCCCGCTGAGTCCCCTGCTGCATGTGGTGCCGCTGCAATTGCTGGCGTATCACACGGCTTGTGCGCGGGGGACGGATGTGGACAAACCCCGCAATCTTGCAAAGAGCGTGACTGTCGAGTAACGGGCACTGCGCACGCAGTGCGCTTATTCTGAGCAATTAAAGTCGTAAACAAGCCATTAAAGTCGTAAACACCGCTCCAGCATTTATGCGGGTTTGCGGGGCATCGCATTTTGGAGACGCTTTTTTAAAGTCGTAAACAGTCACGCAGATCGCTAGCTTTAAACGGCTGGAATGGGCCAGAAACGGTCTTTGGGGATTGACCGGTGTCTGGTAATCAATATGGCGGCCTGATACCGATACCAAAAGTTATAAATTTCCTTTCTCGGACTGCTCATCTAGTCCCGCTAACCAAGCTGGCATTAAAGCAACTTCAAACCGGAAGTTGATTTATGTCTACAGAGGCGGGTGACGTCCAAAAGTGCCAGGAAGCCAATATCAAATCGATGAGGCAAGCGCTGCGCGCACAGCCTCGATCCTCTTTCTGTTCACTCCGAGATCGCTTTCTCCAATGCGGGATGCCGAACGCACTTGTATCACCTGGGCAGCAGGGTCATACCAGAACTCGACGTCATCAACAAACTTCATCAGTGGCGTGGTGTACTGTGCATAGAGGTAGTCGGCCTCACTTTTGACCGTCTTCGCCCCTGCCATGACCTCAACTATGGATTTGATCCTGGCGAGGGTCGCTGGACCGTCACCCCGAAGAGGTAACGGCGCGATCTGTGCAGCCAGGTGTCGGGGGTGATCGGGGTACAGGGCCGCCTGACTTGACACGCTGTTGTCTGTCCCAGATGGGAGCTTGAGCTTTCCGCTGCGCACGCCAAGGTCGGTCGGTGTTTGGCCCTGAAAAAAATCCATTTGGCCAACACCGATGGCACCAGCGACCAGCACGGCTAATGGAGTCAAAAACCATTTGAGAATAAACATCGTATGTCCACCAGACTGAATTGACGTGCCCCTATAAATGGTACCGGTGATTTTCCACGAAGTTCATCTCGAAGCTGAAGAAAATGACTATCGGCAAGTGGCCAGTCAGGCCGTCGTGTCGGTCTGACTGAACTCAACGGGCTTACTCAATTCCCGGGGCGAATCTAACAGGTGTGTGGAAAGCGGTCAACTTTTGATCCAGAACAACGCTGCTTTGCAAGCGGTGCATCTCCCCCGCGCCCAATTAAGATAACCTCGAATTCCTCAATTTCCCGAGCTTTAACCTGGCCCACTACCGATTCTCCATGAACCAAAGCGCAACCCATTTGCTTGAAGCCCTGCGCGAGGCCTTGCTCAGCCAGTGGCCGCAAGGTGGCGCTTGGAACAGCATGCGCTTGGAGCCGCTCAAAGCCAAGGGCCTCGCGCATGAACACGTGCGCCTGATCGGCACAGGGTGGTTGGCGCGAATCCCCAAGCAAAGCCAAATGCAGTTGGCTGCGCTTGACAACTTGAACTACCAGCAAGCCTGCTTTGAGCGAGCCAGCCCGGCCGGCCACGCGCCAACCTGCCTGCACTTGCTCGTGCCCTGCGCCAGCCTGCCACGCGGCGCGCTGATCGTGCAAGAGATCGTGGGCCGCTCAGCGCAATTACCGCAAGATTTGCCACTGATGGCGCACAGCCTGGCCGCTTTGCATCGCATTGCCTTGCCGCCCGATGGCCAATGTACGCCGCTTGTGCACGCAGCCGATCCATTGAAGGCGATGTGGGATGAGGTCAACACAACGGCCACGTATTTGGCGAAAGCTGATCTTGCTTCCAGTGTGGCGGCAACCGTCCAAGCGGAGATGATGCGCTTTGAGCAACTTTGCAAACGCGCACCTCGCCCCTTGAAGCGGTTGATTGCCTTTGACGGACATCCAGGTAATTTTGTCATCGCTCTGAAAGCGGCTCAAAGGGAAAAAGCCTATCTTGTCGATCTGGAAAAATGCCGCTACAGCTACCCCAGCTTCGATCTGGCGCATGCCACGCTTTACACGTCCACCACCTGGGATACCGATTCACAAACTGTGCTCTCGCCGCAAGATGTGTTGGCCACCTACCGCGCTTGGGAAGCGCAAGTAGATGAGCCACTGGCACGCGATGCACAGAGCTGGCATTTGCCACTGCGCCGGGCGATGTGGCTTTGGTCGGTGACTTGGTGTGCCAAATGGCGCGTGGCCTCGCGCACGGCTGCAGCGCTCCAGCAAGACGGCGAGGATTGGTCGGCACAAAATCTCGATCCCGTGCTCGCCAGCCATGTAAGCGAGCGGGTTGATCACTATTTGAGCGAGAGCGGTGTCGCTTGGGTGAGCGCAGAGTTTGATGCACTGTCTCAGCGCTTGGGCGCAGTGTCGGCGTGAGCCATTTGGCGGACCGAATGTTGCCGGTTGCGTCGCTTCGCATCGTCATACCCGTGCTGAACGAAGGAGCAGCGCTGACCGAACGGCTGGCCGCTTTGCAGGGCCTGCGTGCCCAGGGAGCACAGCTGGTCGTGGTGGATGGTGGGAGCAGCGATGAAAGCTGGGCGCGTGCGCGGCCTTGGGTGGACCGGCTGATTTCAAGCGCGCCTGGCAGGGCAGTACAGATGAATGCAGGGGCGCGGCATTCAGCTCTAAGCGCAGCCCACGCCCTGCTCTTCTTGCATGCTGACACCCATCTCCCTGATGACGCTCTACAGGCCATTGGATCCGCTTTGCGCGAGCGGCCCTGGGGGCGCTTTGATGTGCAATTAAATGCGCCTGGTGCATTGCTTCGACTGGTGGAAAGCATGATGAACCTGCGCTCGCGCTTGAGCGGTATTGCCACGGGCGATCAAGCGATGTTCGTTCGCGCCGACGCGTTTGAGGCCGCGGGCGGTTTTCCAGATCAGGCGCTGATGGAAGACATTGAGCTATCTACTCGGCTACGGAAGATAGCCAAGCCCGGATGTCTGCGCCAGCGCGTACGCACCTCGGCGAGAAAATGGCAGAAAAACGGTGTCTGGCGCACTATTTTTCTCATGTGGCGGCTCCGATGGGCTTACTTTTTTGACGCGGAGCCAGCTGATCTAGCGCTGGCTTATGGCTACCGAGCTGCGCCACCGCAAGCTTCAGCGGCAACAGCGATCATGGCGAAAGCGCCTGTTGCGGGCCTCGCGAAAACGCGCCTCATCCCTGCGCTGGGCGCTGTTGGTGCGGCGCGGGCGCAGCGGCAATTTATCGCGCAAAGCCTGCACACTGCGCAGCAAGCCGCTCTGGGCGGCATCACGCTTTGGTGTGCACCCGATGCGCAGCATCGCCAGTTTCGAGCTATACAAAAGCAATTCAAGATTGACTGCTTGGCTCAGCCCGAGGGTGACTTGGGTGCGAGGATGCGTCGCTGTGCCGAGGTGCATTTTGCACAGGAAGATGCCAAGCCGTTGCTCATCATTGGCACAGATTGCGCCGTGCTTTCGCCCGGTCATTTGCAGGAAGCGGCGCGCAGCTTGCTTGCGCATGATGCCTGCCTGATTCCTGCGGAAGACGGTGGCTATGTGTTGCTTGGCCTCAAGCAAATGATCCCGGAGGTGTTTAGCGAAGTTCAATGGAGCACAGCGCAAGTGCTCTCCCAGACCTTGATGCGACTCAAACTGGCCGGCGCAAGCGTGGCGCAGCTGCCCGCACTCTGGGACATCGACGAGCCCGCAGATTGGCAGCGTTGGCAAGCCATACAAAGCCTGAACAAAAAACAAGGAAACTCATGAGCCCACCCTTAGCGACATCTCCAGTCCTAAATGCCGACGAGTATGCCCAGCGGCTGCGCCTGCCTGGCGGGCCAGTGCAAATCGTGATCGATACCGATGCCGCCAATGAAATTGATGATCAATTCGCCCTCGCTTGGGCCTTGCTGAGGCCCGATCGACTGCAAATTCACGGGATTTACGCGACTCCCTTTTCGTTTGCACATCGCCGGGCACAGTATCCAGCCGCAGACCGAGATGCCGCACCCTTCAATCCACCAAGCGTCGGGATGGCGCGGAGCTACGACGAAATTTTAAAAGTGCAATCCCTGCTCGGCTTGGCGCATCAAGTGCCCGCCTTCAAGGGCAGCTCTGCTTACCTTTCCTCTTTGAATCACCCCATAGAGAGCGAAGCCACTACTCATTTGATCGCCACAGCGCTGCGCATGCCGCCAGATGAGCCGCTTTATGTAGTGGCTCTCGGCTGCGCCACCAATGTGGCCAGCGCAATGCTGCTCGCGCCAGAGATCATCCGCAAAATCGTGGTGGTGTGGACGAGCGCTTTTCCCTCGCATGCGCCGCACGTAAATCAATCGTTTAATTTGGAGCAGGATGTGCTGGCCAGCCAATGGCTCTATGACAGCGGCGTGCCTCTCGTGTATCTGCCCGGCTACCACGTGGGCGCGCAACTACGCTTGTCACTGGCGGAAGTGGATCGCTTCGTCAGGCCGCATGGCGCAATAGGCAGCTATTTGCATACCTTGTTTGCCGACAATCCACTTTGGGCCGTCACAGGCCGGCCCAGCTCCGAGGCTCATAGCTGGGTGATTTGGGATCTGATCAATATCGCCTGGCTGCTCAACCCGGATTGGGTACCAAGCCACTTGGTGGCCTCGCCGATCCTGGGTGTAGATTTGCGCTGGCAAGCTCGGGAATCTGAGACGCCCTTGGCGCATCCAATGCGTGAGGCTTTCGCGGTGCAACGCGATGCCATTTTTAGCGATCTTTTCGCTTGCTTGGCAGCGTCTGCCGCGTAAGATTTCGCGTATTTGCACGACTACTGCTTTTAAACCCACTCCCATCCTACGGAATCTCATGACATTGAATCGCCGCCAGTTCTCCAAGCGCACCCTTTTTGGGGCAGCCTTGATCCCTATCGCTCCCCTTGGCTTCGCGCAAACCAGTTGGGCAGATATTGAGAAAAAAGCACGCGGTCAAACGGTTGTGTTTAATGCTTGGGGCGGCAGTGAGCGCATCAATGCCTATCTGGCTTGGGCGGGCGTGCAAGTGTTGCGCGACTACGGCGTGAAGCTGGAGCATGTGAAGCTCACGGATACAGTTGAAGCTGTCAAGCGCGTTCGTACCGAAAAGGCGGCAAACCACAACAACGATGGCTCGGTGGATTTGGTTTGGATCAATGGCGAAAACTTCCTCGCGATGAAGCGCGAAAGCATGCTTTTTGGCCCGTGGGCAGAGAGCTTGCCCAGCTTCAAATTTGTGGATGTGGAAGGCAAACCCACCACCCGCATTGATTTTGCCGAGCCCGTGCAAGGCTTGGAAGCGCCTTGGGGTATGGCGCAGCTCACCTTTTTTTCAGACCGCAGCAAAACGCCCAATCCTCCACGCTCCACGGCCGCCATGCTCGAATTTGCCAAAGCCAATCCTGGCCGCGTGACTTACCCCAAGCCGCCGCAGTTTCATGGCACCACCTTCCTCAAGCAGGCCTTGATGGATCTCACGCCCGCCGCAGACCGAGCTGCGCTCTACAAACCCTTTGATGCTGCCGCATTTGCCAAAGTCACCGAGCCTTTCTGGAAGCATCTCGATGCGCTGCACCCCCATTTATGGCGCAATGGCAAGCAGTTTCCCGCAAATGCGGCTGCGGTGCGCCAGATGATGGCCGATGGCGAATTGGCACTCGCCCTCACCTTCAATCCCAACGAAGCAGCCAATGAAATTGCCGCTGGCCGCCTTCCAACGAGCGTAGCAAGCTATCAGTTTGACAGCGGCACGATTGGCAACACACATTTTTTGGCGATTCCATTCAACAGCAAGGCGAAAGAAGCGGCGCAAGTCGTGGCCAATTTTCTGCTTTCGCCTGCTGCGCAAGCACGCAAGGGAGATATCAAGGTTTGGGGCGACCCGACTGTGCTCTCGCCCGCGAAAATGAATCCACAAGATGCCGCGCTGTTCAACGCCGCCAAAGCACCCGGCCAGGTCGAACGCTTCGCACCTGTGATTCCGGAGCCGCATGGCAGTTGGGTCGATCCGATTGAGAAAGAGTGGCAAAAGCGCTACGGGGCTTGATGAGTCGAGCCACTAGTACCCTGCTTTATCGCGCAGCCAGCGTTTCGCTGGCTGCGCCAATAGCTCTTCTTTTAATAGCTGCTTGCGCTCACGCTATAGGGTCTGCGAGCCATTTTGATGCCTGGAATTCGCTTTGGGAAGCGCCTGGTCTACTGCGCGCGGTTGGCATGACGCTCTGGACCGGGTTGGCGTCTACGCTGCTCGCGTGGGGCATCACGGCCTGGCTGCTGTCGCAGGCTTTTGGCAGGCCTTGGTGGCATCGCCTGGTACGCAGCCTTTCCCCGCTTCTAGCGACCCCACATGCCGCCTTTGCAGTGGGGTTGATTTTTTTGATCGCGCCCAGCGGCTGGCTGCTGCGCGCCATCTCCCCATGGCTTACCGGATGGACCCAGCCGCCCCAGATCGCCACCTCGCAAGACAGCTATGGCCTGGGCTTCATCGCGATGCTGGTCTTCAAAGAAGTGCCGTTTCTGCTTTGGGCTGCAGCCACGCAATTGCAGCGCGACGACACCGGCGCGCGCTGGCAGCGAGAGGCTTGGGCCGCGCAAACGCTGGGCTACAGCCGTGCCCAAGCTTTCTGGCGTGTGCTTTGGCCGCAACTTTCTCC
>JBBAPP010000042.1:6740-11248 GCA_040400775.1 Polaromonas sp.
TGGGCTACAGCCGTGCCCAAGCTTTCTGGCGTGTGCTTTGGCCGCAACTTTCTCCACGCCTGTTTTGGCCTTTGCTTGCTGTTTTGGCGTATAGCTTGACGGTGGTGGATGCGGCGCTCATTGCGGGGCCGGGCAGTCCGGCTACGCTGTCTGTACGTGCTTGGCAGTGGCTGCAAGACAGCGATGACATGTCCAACGCCATCGGCGCTGCGGCGGGATGGCTGCTCACAGCTTTGGTGGGCTTTTCTGCTACGCTGGTTTGGTTGCGCGGGCCAGTGACGCTTGCATGGCACAAACGCTTTGACCGGCATCTGTCTGGCCAGCGTGCAGCAGAGCCTGCGCTGGGCGCATGGAACACTGGCCGTACCGCGTGGCTCGGGTTTTTGCTTGTTTACGCGAGCGTCTTGCTCGCTCTGGCCGTCGGCAGCGTCTCGGGCGTCTGGCCGTTTCCATCGCTCTTGCCCCACAACCTAAGTTGGGAGGCATGGCGCAGCGTGATGGGCAGCAGCAAAAGCATCGGGGTCACCGTCACCCTGGCAATGGCCAGCTCTGCGCTTTCTTTGATGTGGGCGGTCGCATGGCTAGAGATCGCGCCACCAAAATGGGATGCTACTTTGCGTCGATTGCTCTATTTGCCGTTGCTGCTGCCGGGCGTGTTGTGGGTGGTGGGTATCCATCGCTTGGCACTGGTCGGCGGGCTCACGGGCTCTTGGCTAGGCGTACTGTTGGCGCATGTGTTGGCGGTGTTGCCCTATACGCTGATTGCGCTCAGCCCGGCCTACTTGGGCTTTGATGCGCGGTATCGGTACATGAGCGCGACATTGGGCAAAAGCCGATGGGCGTACCTCAGCCAGATCAAATGGCCTTTGTTGCGCCAGAGCTTGTGGAGCACCGCAGCAGTTGGCTTTGCTGTCAGTGTGGCGCAGTTTTTACCCACGCTTTACATCGGCGAGGGCCGAATCGTCACTGTGACCACCGAGGCTGTGACGCTTTCTTCTGGCGGCCAGCGCTCGTTGGTGGCAGCCTTTGCCTGGCTGCAATGGCTCTTGCCCGCGCTGGTATTCGGCGCAGCCGCTTTTCTCGGGCAGCCTCGGCGCTGGGCAAAGCCCGCCGACCGGCCTCTACACTGCAAGCCATGAAGATTGAAGTGAAGCAACTGAGCGTCGGCAGCGGGAGCGCAGAGCGCGTGCTCGCCAAAAACCTGGCGCTCACATGCCCGCCCGGCCGCGTTACCACGCTGATGGGTCCGAGCGGCTGTGGCAAATCAAGCCTGCTGGCCGCCATCGCCGGCCTGCCTTTGCCCGGTTTGCATGCGGAACTGACCGTCGAATTGGCCGGGCGGCGCGTTGAGCAGTTGCCCACCAGCCAGCGCCGCATCGGCCTTTTGTTTCAAGACGATTTGCTCTTTGCGCATATGACAGTGAGAGAAAACCTGCTCTTTGCCTGCCCGCCCGGCACACCGCTTGAGCGCGCATCGCAGGCAGACGCAGCGTTGGCCGAGCTTGGCTTTGAAGACATGGCTTCGCGCAACCCACTTACCCTCTCTGGCGGCCAGCGCGCCCGCGTGTCGCTGCTGCGCGCGCTGCTGGCCAAGCCGCAAGCCTTGCTGCTGGATGAGCCTTTTTCAAAGCTGGATGTGGCGCTGCGTGAGCAATTTCGCCAATTCGTGTTTGAGCATGTTCGGCACTTGCAGTTACCCACACTGCTCGTCACGCATGACGCGGCAGACATTGCCGATCCGGCGGCAGTGATTGATTTTGAGGCTCTCGCAAATGCTTGACCGCTTCATCACCCCCCTGATCCGCCCGGCTGTCGTAGCGATTGCTACTGGCCTGGCCAGGCGCGGCGTGGGTGCTGACCAGGTGACTTTTACCGCTTTTGGTATTGGTGTAGCCGCTATGGTTTGCATAACACTCCAAGCATATATTGCGGGCGCAATCCTCATATTGGTCTCAAGACTGTGTGATGCGCTCGACGGTGCTGTGGCACGCCAAACTGAAGCCACCGATTCCGGCGGTTTTCTGGATATTTCTTTGGATTTTTTGTTTTATGCAGGCATCGTGCTGGCCTTTGCTCTCTCCGCACCAAAGGCAAATGCCCTACCCGCTGCCGTGTTGCTCACCAGTTTTATCGGTACAACATCCAGCTTTTTAGCCTTTGCCGCGCTGGCTGCCAAGCGCGGCATTCAGAGCATGGAATATCCTGACAAATCGTTTTACTTTCTTGGCGGCTTGGCAGAAGCCACCGAAACCTTGCTCTTTTTTATGGCGATGTGCATATGGCCGCACTACTTTGCGCTGCTAGCCTACGCTTTCGCCTTCATTTGCGCCATCACCACCTTCACCCGGATCGTGGGCGGCTATCAAACGCTCAAGAAGTGAGCCGCAGCGCGAATATGTGGCGCTGTTTGGCTAAGAATAGTAAGCAGTGCGGCGGTTTTCCGACTAACCGTAAAACCAAGGTTGCGCCCATGTGTGCAGCTTACAACGACGAGATCTTATGAGTAAAAGCAAACTTATCCTGATCGTGGCGCTTGTCGCCGCCATCATCGCCTTTTTCGCCTTCGATCTCGGGCGATTTTTCACCCTCGATTTCATCAAGCAAAGCCAGGAGCGCTTTGCTGAACTGTACAAAACGCAGCCAGCACTGGTGATCGGCAGCTTCTTCGCGATTTATGTGGCGGTGACGGCACTGAGCTTGCCTGGCGCTGCAATCATGACACTGGCTGGCGGCGCGATCTTCGGCTTGGTCGTGGGAACAACCATTGTGTCGTTCGCCTCCACATTGGGCGCAACATTGGCCTTTTGGGTCGCCCGCTTTGCATTGGGCGAATCAGTACAAAAGAAATTCGGTGCGCGCCTGGCTGAAATCAACAAGGGTGTGGAGAAGGAAGGCGCTTTCTATCTCTTCACCCTGCGCCTGGTGCCGCTCGTGCCATTTTTTGTGATCAACCTGTTGATGGGTTTGACCAAGATGAAGACCTGGACTTTTTTCTGGGTCAGCCAAATCGGTATGTTTCTGGGCACCATCGTATTTGTCAACGCTGGTACGCAGCTTGCCAAAATTGATTCACTCAAAGGCATTCTTTCGCCCGGTCTGCTGGGCTCGTTTGTCTTACTCGGCGTCTTCCCCATCATTGCTAAAAAGATCATTGCAGCGCTGAAAAAACGCAAGGTCTATGCAAAGTGGAATCACGTCAAACCAAAAAGCTTTGACCGCAACCTGGTGGTGATAGGCGGCGGCGCAGGCGGCTTGGTGTCGGCTTACATTGCGGCGGCTGTGAAAGCAAAAGTCACCTTGATCGAAGCGCACAAGATGGGTGGCGATTGCCTCAATTACGGCTGCGTGCCCAGCAAAGCAATCATCAAATCGGCAAAAATCGCCAAGCAAATGCGCACGGCGAGCAACTATGGCCTGGTCAACACCACGCCCAGCTTTAGCTTCAAAGCCGTGATGCAGCGTGTGCATGATGTGATTGCCGCGATTGAGCCGCATGATTCGACGGAGCGCTACACCAGCCTGGGCGTCGAATGCCTTGCTGGTTACGCAAAAATTGTGAACCCATGGACGGTTGAAATCGCCATGAACGATGGCAGTAAAAAGGTGCTCACCACGCGCAGCATCGTGATCGCAACGGGCGCGCGCCCCTTCGTTCCGCCACTTCCTGGAATCGAAGAAGTCGGCTATGTCACGAGCGATACCCTTTGGGATACCTTTGCCAAACTCGATGATGTGCCAGCGCGTATGGTGGTGCTGGGCGGCGGGCCGATTGGCTCTGAGCTGGCGCAAGCTTTTGCGCGATTGGGCAGCCAGGTCACGCAAGTCGAAATGGCGCCACGCCTGTTGATTCGAGAAGATGACGAAGTGTCTCAGCATGCACTTGACGCACTGCGTGCAGATGGCGTGAATGTGCTCTGCAATCACAAAGCGCTGCGCTGCGAAGCCAAGGGTGGCAAAAAACATTTGATGGTGGAATTCGAAGGCCAAGAAATTGCGCTGGAATATGACCAATTGATTTGCGCCGTGGGACGTACGGCTCGCCTCAAAGGCTTTGGTTTGGAAGATATTGGCGTGCCCACCAGCCGCACAGTCGATACCAACGAGTACCTGGAGACGCTCTACCCGAACATTTTTGCCGCTGGTGACGTGGCTGGCCCCTATCAGTTCACCCACATGGCTGCGCATCAAGCGTGGTATGCCGCTGTCAATGCGCTCTTCGGAACATTCAAAAAATTCAAGGTCGATTACTCCATTGTTCCCGCTGCCACATTCATTGATCCTGAAGTCGCGCGGGTGGGATTGAACGAACTTGAGGCCAAAGCGCAAAACATTCCATACGAGGTCGTTAAATACGGTATCGACGATCTGGACCGTGCCATTGCGGATAGCGAAGCGCATGGCTTTGTGAAGGTGCTTACCGTGCCGGGCAAAGACAAAATCCTGGGCGTAACAGTTGTGGGCGTGCACGCAGGCGATTTACTGGCCGAATACGTGCTGGCGATGAAGCA
>JBBAPP010000042.1:11348-15654 GCA_040400775.1 Polaromonas sp.
TTGTGGGCGTGCACGCAGGCGATTTACTGGCCGAATACGTGCTGGCGATGAAGCATGGCTTGGGCATGAACAAGATCCTGGGGACTATCCACACCTACCCTACGCTGTCTGAGGCAAACAAATATGCAGCCGGTGAATGGAAGCGCGCCCACCAGCCGCACAAAGTCCTCGAATGGCTTGGAAAATTCCATGCATGGAGAAGAACATGATAAATACGCAACTCAATCGAAGAGCTCTTGTTTCGATAGCAGTCGGCGCATTGTTATTTTCAACGACTCCTGCTTTTTCGCAAAGTTTTGATCACAACTACACTGCCTGGGAAACTTTACTTAAAAAGCACGTTAAATGGCTTCCTGACAACAAGCAAAGCCGCACCAATTACAAAGGCTTTGCCGCTGACCGCGCCGAACTCGGCAAGGTGCTAGAAAGTTTGTCTGCCGTCACGCAGGCCCAATTCAATGGCTTCAGCAAAGAGCAGCAAATGGCGTTTCTGATCAACGCTTACAACGCCTTCACAGTCGAGGCGATCCTTCTCAAATACCCTGATCTCAAGTCGATCAAAGAATTGGGCTTGTTTGGACGTGGCCCCTGGAAAAACGAGTTCTTCAGCTTGCTTGGTGCCAAGCGCCATCTCGACTGGATTGAGCACGATCAATTGCGACCCAAATACGCTGAACCGCGCGTTCATGCAGCCGTCAATTGCGCGAGCATCGGCTGCCCGGCCCTTTTCCCAGAGGCTTTCACCGCACCCAAAATGGACGCCATGCTTGAAGACGGCATGCGTCGTTTCATCGGCGACAGTACCCGAAATCGCTTTGACGGTGGCAAGTTAAAAGTTTCCAGTATCTTCAAATGGTTCAAGGAAGATTTTGAAAAAGGGCAAAAGGGCTTCAGCAAAGTAGAGGACGTGTTTGCCAAATACGCTGATCTGCTCACAACAGATGAAGCAGCACGGGCGCAAATCAGAGCCAAAAAGATCCCGATTGAGCACCTTGATTACGATTGGAAGCTCAACGATACCGCCAAATAGATATGCGTCGTTCGTGTTTTGTTGCCGCGTTTGGTTTGAGTGCTTTCGGCGCTTGCGCGGCCAGCCTGACCGCGTTTTCTGGTGTGCAAAGCAGCCAGCCGCCAAAGCCATGGGCAGTTGCCGGTTTGCCAGCTCGGTACAAAATACCCGTTACACAATTTAATTTGTCCGATCTTGATGGTGTGCAGGTGCTGCGCATCAAGGCAGAAAAATCATGGGGTAGCCTGGTTCATCCTGTGAATGAGGCCGTCAAACCCAACACCGTCATTCGCTGGCGCTGGCGCCTGGATCAGCCGCTTCCCAAAGCAGACATTCGCGTCAAAGAGACAGAAGACAGCCCTTTAAAGGTCTGCCTCAGCTTTGATATGCCCACAGACAACATTCCCAGCGCTGAGCGGGCGCTGTTTAAGCTGGCACAGCTCTTTTCACGCGAAAAAATCCCCACTGCAACGCTGTGCTACACGTGGGGTAACAAAGAAACCATTGGCTACGAACAGGCCAGTCTTTTTACGAGTCGGGTTCGGTTCATCGTTGTAGCGAATGCCGCTTCCCCTTTGAAAACCTGGGTCAGCAACGAGCGCAATGTGCATGCGGATTTCTTGACGGCTTTTGGCCAGGAAACCCGAACTGTACCGGCGCTAGGCGCTATTCTTGTAGGAGCAGATTCAGACACCACGCAGGGGCTAGGCTTGGGCTACGTGGGTGATGTACAGCTTGGCAACGCATCTGCACGCTGAACATTAAAAGCGCGATTGCGCGGGTATCAGAGGGATCGAAAGCCTCCCTACAAGAAGATGCCTTTTAAAACTTAAACCAGCACAATCGGTTCAATCGCATCTGCTTGCGCCAGGATGCGCCCAATCTTGCAAGTGTGCATATAACCCGCAGTTTTGAGGTCAGCGATGCAAGCGTCTACGCGATCTGCGGGCACGCTGGCAAGCAAGCCGCCTGCGGTTTGTGGATCAAAAATCAGCGGGTAGCGCGGATGCTTGACAAATTGATCCTGATTTCGCAGCGCTCTGCGCAGGCGTACATTGGCGCTTTGCAGCGAGCTCGTGATACCCGCAGCCACGCATTCTTGCGCACCATCGAGCAGGGGCAACGCATCCATGTGAATTTCAGCGTCTACCTCAGACGGGCGCGTCATTTCTACCAAATGGCCGAGCAGGCCGAAGCCGGTTAAGTCGGTGCAGGCCGTGGCGCCATGTTCGCGCAGCACCCGCGCGCCAACGCGATTGCTGACCACCATGCTTTGCAGCGCGGCATCAATCCAGCGGCCTTTGGCAAAGAGGCGATCTTTGGCGGCAAACAATGTGCCCGTGCCTATCGGTTTGGTGAGGATGAGCACATCTCCCGGCTTCATGCCGCCTTTGCGCAGAATAGCTGCCGGGTTGTCTTCAATCAAGCCATTGATGGCAAAGCCCAAAGCCAGCTCTTTGCCTTCACCCGTGTGGCCGCCAACCAGCGAGCAATCGGCTTCATTGAGCACTTCCAGCGCACCGGTCATCATTTGGAAGAGCTCATCTTCCACCTTGGCATCCATGCCGGGCGGCACGGTACAAATGGCGGTGGCCGACTGCGCTTGGCCGCCCATGGCCCATATATCGCCCAGTGCATGGTTGGCCGCCACTTTGCCGAAAATATACGGGTCATCTACAAAGGCGCGGAAAAAATCAACCGAATGCACCATCGCCATACCGGGCGGCACACGCACCACGGCGGCGTCGTCTGGGTCTTTTAGGCCGATCAATACATCACCCCTCTGCACGGGATGCAAATTACCCAAGGCGCGTTGCAAAATGGTGGCTCCCACTTTCGCACCACAACCACCACAGCGCATGGCTATCGCCGAAATTGCTTGTAGTGACTCTTCAGAATTGAGCTTGACTGCGCTGAATGCGTTGGCGGAGGGTGCAGACGGCGCGGCACTTGCACCCATCTCAGGAAACTCGCTGAATTTGCGCATGAAGCGTTGGTCAATCCAATCCTTCCATTTCCAGACCCATCGCCCTGCAAAGCCCAGCCCACCGCGCGAAGCCACGGCAAATTTATCTCCAGTGCTGATCAGCGCGAGCCAGCTGGTTTGCGGGCGATAGGCTTGCAAGGCGATACCGCCCACAGCGCGGCGCAAGTTTTCAGTCAGTGGCGGACCCATGCGAACAGCAAATACACCCGCTTTTTCAAGCTTGTACTTGACCATGCTGGCGATATCGCCAGCCGCAAAGATCAGCGGATCCGTGATGGTCTGCAGTGTGTCAGTCACTTCAATGAAGCCTTCCGCATCAAGCTTCAAGCCGGTGGTCTTGAGCCAGGCTGCACCGCCAGCGCGGGTCACCCAGATGATTTCATCGGCTTCTAGCTGCAAGCCAGATGATGTGAGCAAACTGCCTGCGCGCACTTGGGTGACTTCCGCATTCCGATGCACCTTTACACCGCGCTGTTCAAGCACCGCATCAAAGCGGCTGCGCACCCCACCGTTGTGAGTGGGCAAGATGGTTTCACTGCTGGTGACCAAGTGAAATTGCAAATCGTCAGGGCTACGACCCAGCTTTTTCAGCTCATTGCGCAAGCGAAACTGCATGGAAAGCAATAGCTCCACGCCGCCAGCGCCAGCACCCACCACGGCAATGGTCGTTTTGCCAGCATGGGAGACCACACGGTGATGCAGAGCCAGCCAGCGGTCATTGAAATTGCGAATCGGCTTGACCGCCACCGCATGCTCAGCCGCGCCGGGCACGCTTTGCAGTTGCGGCGTGGAGCCAATGTTGATAGAGAGCTGATCGTACGGCACGGGCGGCCGGTTTTTGCAGAGCACTTTTTGCCCTGTGCGATCAATGCCAATCACCTCATCGCGATAGACCCGTGCACCAGAAAAGGCGGCCAAGCGCAAGAGATCGATGTGCACTTCATCGTAATCGTAATGCCCTGCGACATAGCCAGGCAGCATGCCTGAATAGGGGGTGTGCAGGTCGGTGCAAATGAGGGTCAGACGCACGCCGGGGATTGGCTTCATGCCGAAGCTTTTGATCACGCCCACATGGCTGTGGCCGCCGCCAATCAGAACGATGTCGCGAAGTACCGGCTGGTCAGATGTTTGCATGAAAAATTAAGGTTGCGAGAGAGCGGCAGTCACGATGCGCCAGTGCCTTTGCATCGCCCGCCAGAAAAGACCCGTCATACTCTCCGTCTGTCCGTCTTCAAATGGTTTGAGACAGATGGGCTAATTTCTTAAAGGAGAGATTGGTTCATTGGTTTTAAAGTTTAAACGGATTCAAG
>JBBAPP010000043.1:0-15421 GCA_040400775.1 Polaromonas sp.
GCTTGCAGGTGGTGTTGGCGTCGCTTTTGATGCCATTTTTAGCGCCGCTTTTGCGTCAGCTGTTTTGAGGCCGCCACCCGCCTTAGCCAATGGGGGCGTTCTGGCCAGCGTGCCTATGTCGCCAAAAATCTCAGCTGCCGATCAGCCGCCTGCTGCAATCACCGGCTCGCCGCAGCGTGCGCGACCCCTCTGCACCGCGCTTGCCTAGGCTTAGCTGTTTGCTGCCAGGCTACCGCAGTTGCTGATGTCAACCACCATGTGTTCAACCTAGAAAAAGCAGTTGACCGCTGGCAGCCCTTTGGCAGACTGCATGAACATTCAGCTTTTGAGCGTCGCTGGCGATCACCTCTTGGCTGACAACGCTATGCACCCGATGGCGCCCCGCCCGACCCGCCCAGCCGCGTTGTTCCGCCTAGCGGGCAAAAGCCCGCGTCGTTATCCCGCCTTGCTGAAAGCGCCGAGCTGGGCACACCCGGGAGCATCCAACTGCTTTTTCTAGGTTCAATGTTCAGGCCTGGCGTCAGTGGGCAGCCAACTTCTGGCTCTGGCGTTGGGCTGCATAGCCAGCAGATTTTTGTAGCGTTGTCGTGCTGAAAGGTATTGCCATGTGGCTGCCTAGAAAAACAAGGCAGGCTGAGCCGGCTACGCAAAAAAAGAGTGTGCCTTATGGTGAGACGCGATAAATTTTTTTATATCAGCCCTATCTAGATAGAAAATACCCTCTGTCTTAATCGATCTTGTATGGCTTATTTGCTAAAAATATTTACTGCTGATGATGTGTCAGATGCGCAGCGTGACCTGGCTGTAGCGCGGTTTCGCGTAGCGCTTGAAAAATCTTTGGGTGATGCGCTTATGGTGTGGCCTTGTTACCAGGTCTATGTCAGGCTTTTTGAGCAATACAGCGACCATCCACGCCCCTGGCCAATCACGCCTGCGGAGCAAATATTGGCCGAACAGTGGGAGGCTGCCGAACTCGCGGCAACGCATGCTGCATTTGGCGTCAATCGCTATTTAGGCGATGCGGATTTTGAAATTCTGGCTCCGAACTGAGCCTACAGAGTTGTCGGTCAGGAATTTAAATCTTGGCTGATTCCCAAGGATTTTATTTTTTTAACACGACAGGTACCAGCAACAAAAGAGAGCAGCATAAAGAACAGTTTGGGGTGCTCGGTACCCAAGCGTCGCATGCACCTGTGCATGGCTGGCGGCTTGTAGAGTCAAGCGCCACAAACTCTAGGGCGTCTAAAATTGAACCGAGACTGCCCCTTGGCGTTAGATTCGTTCGGGCTGAGCCCTTCGACATGCTCAGGACAGGCTTTGTCGAAGCTATTAGCCATCGTAAAAATCCCTTTGACAGGCTCAGGGCGAACGGTCTAATAAATAATCCCGGTTGAATCAACATTCTCTAGCCGGGCAAACCGATCTCCACCACGATGCGTTCTCCTGGCAGATGGTGGAGCGCTGATTGCCGAAATTTCAGGATGATCGCGAATCTCAAATAATTTTGGGCTTATCTGCTGCCGAAGATAGCTGTACCCACACGTACCATGTTGCTGCCTGATGCAATGGCGGCTTCCAGATCAGCGGTCATACCCATCGACAGTGTGTCCATCGGCTGCGTCAACAGCCCGGCCTTATTTACTTCGTCAAACAAGACTTTTGCGCGTGAATGAAGGGCGCAAGCAGCTATAAAATTATCAGCAGGTTCAGGGATGGACATCAGGCCGCGCAATCGCAGGTTGGGCAGCTCGATGACCTCCTTGACCAGCGCCATCAGCGCGTCAGGCATGACACCTGATTTATTCGCGCCACCATCTATATTGATTTGCAGGCAGATTTGCAAAGGTGGCAAGTACGCAGGTCGCTGCTCGTTCAGGCGCTGCGCAATTTTTAAGCGGTCAATCGACTGTACCCAGTCAAAGTGTTCGGCAACCAGACGGGTTTTATTGCTTTGCACTGGGCCAATGCAGTGCCATTCAAGTCCAGTGTGTTCGCGCAGCGCGGTTATTTTTTCAACACCCTCGGCAATGTAGTTTTCACCAAAAGCACGCTGTCCGTCACCCATGGCGTCAAGCACCGCGTCAACAGCAAAGGTTTTCGACACCGCCAAGAGACGCACGCTGCCTGGCTTTCGCCCAGCAGCAAAACAGGCGGTGGTGATGCGATCCCGGACGCTTTGAATATTTCGCACGATCATGGTCATAATTGAACTGTAAACTGCAAGATTACTGATATTGTCCTAATTGCTTTGAGGATTTTCGGGATGGATATTACCCAGCTGTTGGCCTTTAGTGTGAAAAACAAGGCCTCTGACTTGCATCTGTCTGCCGGATTGCCTCCCATGATACGTGTGCATGGTGATGTGCGGCGAATCAACGTGGATCCGCTAGACCACAAGCAGGTGCACGCTATGGTGTACGACATCATGAACGACACACAGCGTAAAAACTACGAAGAGTTTTTAGAAGTTGATTTTTCATTTGAGATTGATGGCTTGGCCCGCTTTCGGGTCAATGCCTTCAACCACCAGCGTGGCCCAGGTGCAGTGCTGCGAACCATCCCTTCAAAGATTCTGACGCTTGAGCAGCTCAATGCCCCCAAGATTTTTGCTGACCTGGCGCTGAAGCCGCGCGGCTTGGTGCTGGTGACCGGGCCGACGGGTTCAGGCAAATCCACCACACTGGCAGCCATGGTCAACTACCTCAATGAAAATAAGTATGGCCACATCATCACGATTGAAGACCCGATTGAGTTTGTGCATGAGTCTAAAAAGTGCCTGATCAACCAGCGCGAGGTTGGCCCGCACACCCTGAGCTTCCAGGCGGCGCTTAAATCGGCACTGCGTGAAGACCCAGACGCGATTCTGGTCGGCGAGATGCGTGACCTGGAAACCATTCGCCTGGCCATGACAGCCGCTGAAACTGGTCACTTGGTGTTCGGCACTCTGCACACTTCCAGTGCCGCCAAAACCATTGACCGGATCATTGACGTGTTTCCGGCCGAAGAAAAAGAAATGATTCGTACGATGTTGTCAGAGTCGTTGCAGGCGGTCATTTCACAAACACTGTGCAAAACCAAAGATGCCCAAGGGCGCGTGGCAGCGCACGAGATCATGCTGGGCAGCAACGCGATTCGTAACTTGATTCGCGAGGCCAAGGTGGCGCAAATGTATTCGTCGATTCAAACCGGTAACAGCCTGGGCATGCAAACGCTGGATCAAAACCTGACAGAGCTGGTCAAGCGCAATCTGATATCTGCGGCTGAAGCGCGCGCTAAAGCAAAAATTCCTGAGAATTTCCCAGGCTAGATTTTTGAAAGGAGTCGCACATGGAACGCGACCAGGCCAGTAAATTCATCCATGACCTTTTAAAGCTGATGATCAGCCGCAACGGCAGTGACTTGTTCATCACGGCCGACTTCCCGCCAGCCATGAAGCTAGATGGCAAGCTTACCAAGGTCTCGCCGCAGCCCCTCAATGCAGGCCATACGCTGGCATTGGTGCGCGCCATCATGAATGACAAACAGGCGGCGGAATTCGAGCGTAGCAAAGAATGCAACTTTGCTATCAGCCCGCCAGGTGTGGGTCGCTTTCGGGTCAACGCCTTTATCCAGCAGGGCAAAGTCGGTATGGTGATGCGGGTAATACCCGCCGTGCTGCCCAGCATTGACGGACTGGGCGTGCCGCAGATTCTCAAGGACGTGGTGATGTCCAAACGCGGGCTGGTGATTTTGGTCGGCGCTACCGGCTCGGGTAAATCCACGACACTGGCCGCGATGGTGGACTGGCGCAATGCGCAGTCTTTTGGCCACATCATCACGATTGAAGACCCGGTTGAGTTTGTACATCCGCATAAAAACTGCATCATCACGCAGCGTGAAGTGGGCCTGGACACAGACAGCTGGGAGGCAGCGCTTAAAAATACACTGCGTCAGGCGCCTGACGTGATTTTGATGGGCGAGGTACGCGACCGTGAGACGATGGAGCACGCCATTGTTTTTGCAGAAACTGGCCATCTGTGCCTGTGTACACTGCATGCCAACAGTGCCAATCAGGCGCTGGACCGCATCATCAATTTCTTCCCGGAAGAGCGCCGCACGCAGTTGTTGATGGACTTATCACTTAATCTTAAAGCGATTGTGTCGCAGCGCTTGATACCCAAACAAGACAGCAAAGGCCGGGCGGCAGTGGTTGAGGTGATGCTCAGCACGCCGTTAGTTTCTGACTTGATCTGCAAAGGCGAAGTCACCGAGATCAAGGAAATCATGAAGAAAAGCCGCAACCTGGGCATGCAAACTTTCGATCAGGCGCTGTTTGATGCGTTCGAAGCCCATATGATCACCCACGACGATGCCCTGCGCAATGCCGACTCGGTGAACGACCTGCGACTTCAGATCAAGCTTAATTCACAACGCGCCAGGTCGGTTGACCTGGCGGCAGGCACTGAAAACTTCACCATTGTTTAACCCTCCATTAACCGGCGCAGACTATCAACATGTCCAGTATCAATACAAAAACCTACGAATTAACAGCCTCAAAAAAAATAGCCTTCCTGGGCTTGGGCGTGATGGGCTACCCAATGGCGGGCCACCTAGCAACAGCCGGTCAGCAGGTCAGCGTGTACAACCGAACGGCAGCCAAGTCGGCCGCTTTTTGTGCAGAGTTTGCGGGCAGTACGCAGGGCTTGACACCCAAAGCCACCGTCAAAGACGTTGACGTCGTGTTCTGCTGCGTCGGCAACGATGCTGACCTGCGCAGTGTGGTGCTGGGCCCAGACGGTGCATTGGCGGGTATGCAGGCTGGCGCGATATTTGTAGATCACACCACAGCGTCGGCTGATGTGGCGCGTGAGCTGTATGCGGCGGCCAAAAACTTGGGTCTCCATTTTGTCGATGCACCTGTGTCC
The DNA here is from genome assembly GCA_040400775.1 of Polaromonas sp. GTDB lineage: Bacteria > Pseudomonadota > Gammaproteobacteria > Burkholderiales > Burkholderiaceae_C > Polaromonas. Next base: position 4,905 of record JBBAPP010000043.1, read on the forward strand.
GGCGGCCAGGCGGGTGCGCAAAATGGCGCACTGACAGTGATGTGCGGTGGTGATGTGGCCGCCTTTGATGCGGCTAAACCAGTCGCTATGGCATTTGCAAAAGCCTTTACCTTGATGGGTACCAGTGGCGCAGGCCAACTGACCAAAATGGTCAACCAGATTTGTATCGCCGGGCTGGTGCAGGGCTTGAGCGAAGCGGTGGCTTTTGGTCAAAAAGCCGGGCTTGACGTGAACCAGGTGCTCGACGTGATTGGCAAGGGTGCGGCACAAAGCTGGCAACTCGACAACCGCGGTAAAACCATGGTGGCCGACAAATTTGATTTCGGTTTTGCGGTGGACTGGATGCGCAAAGACTTGGGGCTGGTGCTGGACGAAGCCAAGCGCAATGGTGCGCGTCTGCCTGTGACCGCGCTGGTTGATCAGTTTTATGCAGACGTTCAGGCGCTGGGTGGCCAGCGTTGGGACACCTCCAGCCTGGTCAAACGCCTGAAATAAATCAGTTCCCAGCAGGCTTGGCCGCAGCGGGCGGTTTGGCGGATGCCGGCAGGAGCCGCGCCAACTCTTCCTCGCTGATGATCTCAAAAATACGCACCACTTTTTGTACGCCGGGCGTGCCGCGCGCCACGGCTGTGGCACGGTCCGCCTCGCGCTGCGTCACGCGGCCCATCAGGTGCGTCGTGCCGCGTTCCGTGACGACGAGAAACGCGTTGGCAAACAGGTCTTTGGCATCTACCAGCATCGCCCGGACGCGGCCCGTTACCAGCACATCGGACGAGCGCTGTGTCAGGCTGGTATGACCCATCACGGCCAGTTCATTGACGACTGAGCTGACGTTTTCAACCTTTGAAATGATTTGTTCAACCAGTTGTTTGTCTTGCAGGGTGGGGACTTCACCGGTCAACAACACCTGACGGTTGTAGCTGTTCACATTCACATGCACACGGTCGCCAACATTGCTGCGCAGGCGGCTGCTGCCGCGCAGCTCAATGCCTTCGTCTTCAAGTTGCGTGCCCGATGTACGCCGGTCGCTGGCCACCAAGCTACCGCCTAACAAAGTACCGCCTACCACCAGCGGGATACAGGCTGTCAGCGAGGCCAGCAAAAGCGCGGACGCTGATGCGCTAACAAGCAACCGTTTGGACATGACATTTTTCATACTGAAAACTCCTGATCGCCAAGTAACTGGGTATCCACACCGTCGCAAATGCAGTGCAGGACAAGTAAATGCACTTCTTGGATACGCGCCGTGCGCTCATGTGGCACGCAGATATGTACATCAGTTTCACGCAAGGCGTGGATAATTTTGCCACCACCACGGCCGGTCAATGCCACCACCGTCATTTCACGTTCATGCGCCGCTTCAATCGCCGCCAGCACGTTGCCAGAGTTGCCACTGGTGCTGAGCGCCAGCAGCACGTCGCCAGCGCCGCCAAAGGCGCGCACCTGCTTGGAGAAAATCACATTGAAGTCGTAGTCGTTGGCAATTGCCGTGATGATGGAGCTGTCGGTCGTCAGGGCGATGGCGGCCAGCTCAGGTCGCTCGCGCTCATAGCGGCCCACAAATTCAGCAGCAAAGTGCTGTGCATCAGCGGCCGACCCCCCATTGCCACAAGCCAATACCTTTCCGCCGCTGGTCACACTCGCCAAAATGGCTTGTACCGCGGCGGCGATGGGTTTGGACAAGACCTGCGCCGACTGGTATTTCAAGTCAGCGCTGTCGATAAAGTGCTGTTCAATTCGTTGTTCGAGCATCTGCTAATGATAGCCTGTCGACGTCACGTTGATGCAGTGCCAGTTTTGGTTCTGCTTACAAATTAAGACGACGTCAAAGCGCATCAAACGCAGAACGCAGCCATTCAATCCCAGGTGTGTCGCCAGTACCCAGTCCGCCATGTACCAGCACCACATCAAACCGGCACGGCGGTAAAGTTTTAAAACGCATCAAATAGTGCTGTGCCGCAAAAACAATGCGCCTTTGTTTGACTTTGGTGATACTGGCGCCTGCACCGCCATGCGACTGGCTGGCGCGCTGGCGCACCTCGATGAACACCAGCGTGCCGTTGAGGTCTTTCATGATCAGGTCAATCTCGCCACCGCCACGCCCAGGTGTTCGATAATTGGTCTCCAGCAATTTCAGGCCTGACGTGCGTAGATGCGCGAGCGCTATCGACTCGGCCGCATCGCCCGCGGCCTTGGTGGTAACCTGACTGGCAAGCACCTTCTCCCCGAGCTTTTTGGAAAACCACATTGAACGCCTCTTTCGACCAGGTCTTGAGCGCGGCAACCGCTGCCGCTGGCATGCAGCATTATCCGCAGCGCATGCTGTACGTGGTGGCTACGCCGATTGGCAACCTGGCCGACATCAGCCTGCGGGCGCTGCATGTGCTGCAACTGGTCGACTGCATCGCCTGCGAAGACACGCGCCACACGCAGGGTCTGCTGCGCCAGTTTGGCATTGAAAAACCTTTGCTGGCTGCGCATGAACATAACGAACTGGAGGCTGCCGTGGGCGTGATTGAGCGCTTGCAGCGCGGCGAACGTGTGGCCTATGTCAGCGACGCGGGCACGCCTGCGGTGAGCGACCCAGGCGCCCGCTTAGTGGCTGCTGTCCGTAGCGCAGGCCTAAGCGTGATGCCTTTGCCTGGTGCGAGCAGCGTGACCACAGCCTTGAGCGTAGCCGGTATATCGGGCGATTCGGGCTTTGTATTTGCAGGCTTTTTGCCCAGCAAGGCGGGCGAGCGTGACCAAGCCATCGTGGCGCTGCAAGCTGAGTCCAAAGCAGTTGCCATCATGGAAGCGCCGCATCGCATTGAGGCACTGGCTCAGGCCATGCGCCCCTTGGGCGAACGCCAGGTCACGATCTGCCGCGAGTTGACCAAGCAGTTTGAAGAAATCACCACCGTTGCCGCTAGCCAATTTACCGCTTGGCTCGCCGCTGGCCCACAGCGCACGCGCGGGGAGTTCGTACTGGTTCTGCACCCCCTGCCGAAAGCCGTGCCCAAAGAAGATGGCCAGCGCGTGCTACAACTTTTACTGGCTGAGCTGCCACTTAAAACAGCCGTCAAACTGGCTGCTGACATCACCGGTGCGCCACGTAATGATTTGTACGACACGGCGCTGAAATTAAAAAATGATGGCCATCTCTAGAAATTCAGTTTTTCGGGATGAAGTGCAAGGCGTCCCGATCGCAGCACACCGTAATGCACTCGTGTGCATGAGGATTGCGAGCACCGCGCGACAAATTAATTCCCCCGAAAAATGAATCTATAAAGATGGCCAAATGAACCCGAACGCCGACAAACTCTGGCCTGGTCCGCGCTGGACGCTAGCCGTGTTACTGGCTTTGCTGGGTATGCTGGGGCCGTTTTCGATTGACACCTACATCCCAGCCTTTTCAGGCATTGCCAAGTCCCTGGGCGCCACCCCCGTGCAAATGCAGCAAACGCTGTCAGCCTATTTGTTCGGCTTTGCCTTCATGAATCTGTTTCACGGCGCGCTGGCCGACAGCTTTGGCCGCCGGCCTGTGGTGCTGTGGGGCATTGCCATGTTCACCATCGCCTCAGCCGGTTGCGCGTTGTCACAAAGTATTGAGCAACTGGTGTTTTTCCGGGCGCTGCAAGGCTTGTCAACCGGGGCTGGCATTGTGGTGTCGCGCGCCGTCATACGCGACATGTTCCCGCCAGCGCAAGCCCAGCAGGTGATGAGCCAGGTCACAATCTATTTTGGTGTCGCCCCCGCGCTGGCTCCCATCGTCGGTGGCTGGTTGTTCGTGTATCTGGGCTGGCACAGCGTTTTTTGGTTTTTGACGGGCGTAGGCTTTGTATTGTGGACCGCTAATTACAAGTATTTGCCTGAAACGCTGCACATGGACGAGCGCCAGCCGTTTGAAGTCAGGCATTTGATGCGCGGCTACTGGCAACTGACTTCCAACCCCCGGTTTTTGTTGCTGGCGCTGGCCAGCGGCGTGCCTTTTAACGGCATGTTTTTGTACGTTCTGGCGGCGCCGGCTTTTTTGGGTGAGCTGCTCCAATTAGAGCCCACACAGTTTTTCTGGTTTTTTATTCTCACCATCTGTGGCATCATGGCGGGCGCTTGGCTGAGTGGCACGCTGGCGGGTAAAGTGCCTGCCAAGCAGCAAATAAAATACGGGTTTGTCATCATGCTGTCGGTGTCCGTTTTAAACTTGATTGCCAATTTTTTATTTCAACCCCATGTGTCCTGGGCTTTGCTCCCGATTGCCATTTTTGCATTTGGCTGGGCCCTGATGGTGCCTGTTGTGACGCTGCTGGTGCTCGACATGTACCCTGAGCGGCGCGGCATGGCATCGTCATTGCAGGCAGTGATCGCATCCACCGCCAACGGTATCGTGGCAGGTGCACTGGCACCGCTGGTGATGCACTCTAGCCTGGGCCTGGCGGGCGCATCGCTGGGCATGATGTGCATTGGCCTGGTGGCCTGGCTGTATTTGCACCGCCGCTGGCCTGACATTGGCCGACGTATTGCCAGTCACGAACCCGACTAAAGACCATGACAACGACCACTGGCCACAAGCCCAACGTCAAATTTCTGCTCGCCCACCCGGCGCATTTCATAGCGCTGGGTTTTGGCTCGGGCTTAAGCCCCGTAGCCCCCGGCACGGCTGGCACGCTGTGGGCCTGGCTGGCTTACCTGGTACTGCAGCCCCTGATCAGCAACGCGCAGATGGGCTGGCTGATTGCTGCGTCAACCCTGGTGGGCTGGTGGGCCTGCACCGTGACGGCCAAAAACATGGCGGTGCTAGACCCCGGTAACATTGTCTGGGACGAGGTGGTGGCTTTTTGGCTGGTGCTATGGCTCATCATGCCCATAGGTTTGACCGGGCAGCTTGTTGCTTTTGCTCTGTTTAGGTTTTTTGATGCCGTCAAGCCTGGCCCGGTCGCCTGGGCCGACCAGATGTTCAAAGGATTCGGTGCACGCGGCGGCTTTGGCATTTTGTTTGACGACTTCGTAGCAGCTTTTTGTACGCTGCTGGTGATGGCGCTGTGGAGATTTTTGTGACAACCAATGTACTATTAAATCAGGAGCTATTGGTTCCCGTATCTATTGGGTTACTGGCTGATTTGCTCATTAAAAAGAACCTATTCTTGGTAACCGCAGAGAGTTGTACGGGCGGCATGATAGCCGCTGCCTGCACCGACCTGGCAGGTTCAAGCGCGTGGTTTGAACGTGGCTTTGTGACCTACTCCAACGACGCCAAAACGCAGATGCTGGGTGTTGATGCGGCGCTGATTGCGCAGCACGGCGCAGTCAGCGAGGCTGTAGCACGCGCCATGGCTTTTGGTGCGATCCGCCATTCCAACGCTCAGGTATCGGTAGCCGTGACGGGTGTGGCCGGGCCCGCAGGCGGCAGCACAGCCAAGCCGGTGGGCACGGTCTGGTTTGGCTTTGCAGTCGCTGGCCAGCTGCTGTCAGAGACCCAATGCTTTCAGGGCGACCGCGCTGCCGTCCGGCGGGCCAGCGTGCAGCATGCGCTGACGCGGCTGGTGGAATGCTTATCGCTGCCGACCTCTTGAATCGCCCAGCCCCCCGAATTTTAAACAGCCCCGAAGCCGCCATGCAGCCTAACCATGGCATCTTAAAAAAAGGGTCACACCGACGTCACGGGCATGTGGCGTAGGTTGTGGGCTGATGCCAAAGCCAAAGCGCTGGCCGCCCACTCGAAACGGGATTCAGGCAGACGCCACAAGCGGCATGGCCTGCGGCGTCACCAATTTGTAAAAGTATCGGGTACCCGATACCACTTGAAAGGACTTGAACATGACCTGGTTTGAAGGCTTTGAACAGCGCAGCTTTGAGGTCAACGGCGCCTCTATCAACGTACGGTTTTCAAAAACCACGCCTGGTCATAGCAAGCGCCCCACTTTACTGCTGCTGCACGGATTTCCGCAGTCACATGCAATGTGGCACCGGGTCGCTCAGCAGCTTGAAAAGGATTATTTTTTAGTTCTGCCCGACTTGCGCGGCTATGGCGATTCGTCCAAAACCCCAGGCCTGCCAGACCACAGCAACTACAGCAAACGCAACATGGCGCACGACGTGGTGCTGGTTTTAGACGCGCTAGGACTCCAAGACTTTTACCTGTGTGGTCACGACCGTGGCGGGCGCGTTGCGCACCGGCTGGCGCTGGACCACGCCGCACGGGTTAAAAAACTCTGCGTGATTGACATCGCCCCGACACTGGACATGTATGACGGCAAGAGCTTGACCGCGCCCTACATGGAGTTTGCACGCGCTTATTACCACTGGTTTCATATGTTGCAACCTGCACCTTTGCCTGAAATCATGATGGGTGCCAACCACCCTGAGACGGCCAGAGCCTACCTGCACGCCAAGCTTGGCGGCTGGGGCAGCGCAGGCCTGGGCTATATCGAGCCGCTAGCTTTAGCTGAATACGAGCGCTGCTTTTGCAATGCCGAGACGCTGCACACCGCCTGTGAAGACTACCGCGCCAGCGCAGGGATAGATCTGACACATGAACGCGAAAGTCGGGCGCGTGGTGACAAAGTCGCCTGCGACCTGCTGGTGCTGTGGGGCGCACGCGGCGTGGTCAACCGCCTGTTTGACCCGATGGCGTTGTGGCAGGCGCAGTGCAGCGGCGTGGTCAGTGGCCAAGCCATGGCGGCTGGGCACTTTATTCCAGAAGAGTTGCCGCGGCTGACGGCAGATGCTTTGCGTGAGTTTTTTGTTTGATCTGTGTCATTTCTGAAAACCAAAAGCAGACAATCACCGTATGACGCTTACCGAACTCAAATTCATCGTCGCCGTTGCGCGTGAAAAGCATTTTGGCAAAGGCGCAGACGCCTGCCATGTGTCGCAGCCCACGCTGAGTGTGGCGATTAAAAAACTTGAAGAAGAACTGCAGGTGAAATTGTTTGAGCGCAACGCCAATGAAATTGCCGTCACGCCGCTAGGCGAAGAGATCATCCGCCTGGCGCAAACTGTGCTGGAGCAAGCTGACCAAATCAAGAACGTTGCCAAGCGCGGCAAAGACCCACTGGTGGGCAGCTTGCGCCTTGGGGTAATCTACACCATTGGCCCCTATTTGCTGCCTGATTTGGTGCGTCAAACGATTGCCAGGCTGCCGCAAATGCCGCTGATGCTGAAAGAAAACTTCACGGTGAAATTGCTTGAAGAGCTGCGCAACGGCGAGATTGACTGCGCGATTTTGGCCGAGCCCTTTCCCGACACCAACCTGGCGATTGCAGCGTTGTATGACGAGCCCTTCCTGGCGGCTGTGCCCAGCAGCCACCCGCTGGCCGCGCGCAGCAGCATTACCGCTGAAGAGATCAAAAAAGAAACCATGCTGCTACTGGGCAACGGCCATTGCTTCAGAGACCATGTGCTGGAGGTGTGCCCCGAATTCGCACGATTTTCCAGCAACTCGGGCGGCATTCAAAAAAGCTTTGAAGGCTCGTCGCTGGAGACCATCAAGCACATGGTGGCGGCTGGCATGGGCATCACCCTGGTGCCGCGACTCGGTGTGCCGAAAGAAGCGCTGGTCACGCCTGCTGCAGATAAAAAAACCAATGTACCTGTCGAGCAACCGGCATTAATCAAATATCTGCCATTTGAAGGCCACATCCCCAACCGCCGCGTGGTGCTGGTCTGGCGGCGCAGTTTTACCCGCTATGAAGCCATTGCCGCGCTGCGCAATGCGATTTATGCCTGTGAGTTGCCAGGGGTCATACGGCTGTCTTGAATACGTGTGATTTTCGCCAGCAGATCAAAGAAATGAAGGGGCTCAGACAAAGAAAAAAAGCATGAAACGGTTTTTGCGCGTCGAATTCCGATTTTTTTGTGACGCATGTTTTCTAATTTTTAAAAGTGACCAGCATGGCAAAAGCACCCTCCAAACCCAGCATCAACATCGGCATCAACATCGGCATCAATATCGGCATCAGCGACAAAGATCGCGCAGCGATTTCTAAAGGCCTAAGCCACCTGCTGGCCGATACCTACACGCTGTACCTCACAACGCACAACTTTCACTGGAACGTGACCGGCCCGATGTTCAATACCCTGCACCAGATGTTCATGCTGCAGTACACCGCGCTGTGGACAGCGGTTGACCCGATTGCCGAGCGCATCCGCTCGCTGGGCCACATAGCGCCTGGCTCGTATGCCCAGTTTGCCAAACTGGCCTCCGTGCCCGACGCACCAGCTACACCGCCCAAGGCGCTGGAGATGGTGCGCATTCTGGTTGCAGGTCATGAAGCCGTGGCGCGTACTGCACGTCAGTTGTTTCCATTGGCCGACAAGGCCAGTGACGAACCGACAGCTGACCTGCTGACCCAGCGGTTGACGGTGCATGAGCAGACGGCGTGGATGCTCAGGTCTTTGCTTGAAGAGTAATCCAAGTGATGGCTGTAATGGCGTAAAGGCTGATGGGAAGCTGCTTGTCTGCGCCTAGCCCTGCCAAAAGCAAAGCCGTCAAGCCCTTGACGGATCCAATGGCAGCCACTTTTTAAGCTTTTTGGAAGCCCAAATGGTCGTCCAAAACCAATCAGAAATTGTCTTGAGTTTTAACTGAAAAAATCACCATGCAATGCTTCAGCCTGACCCAAACCCAGCACATCGCCCACTTGGTGCTTAGCCGCCCCGAAGCGTTGAATACCATGCACCCGCTGTTTTGGCGTGAGCTAGACCAGGTGTTGACGCAGATCCACCGCGAGGGCACGGCGCGCGTGCTGGTGTTGTCGTCTACAGGCAAGCACTTCAGTGCTGGCATGGCCCTCGATACCTTTAGCAGTGCCATCGCTATGGACGACCTGAGCCCAGAGGGCCGCGCCGCGATATTTGACGCGCTCACCGACATGCAAGCTACGTTTACCAAGCTCGAGACGCTGCGCATCCCGGTGATAGCCGCCATCCAGGGCGGCTGCATTGGCGGCGCGGTGGACATGGTGACGGCATGCTGCATGCGTTATGCAACCATAGATGCCTTTTTTTGCATTCAAGAAATCAACATCGGCATGGTGGCCGACGTAGGTAGCTTGCAGCGCCTGCCCAAGCTGATTCCCGAGGCGATCGTGAAAGAGTACGCCTACACCGGGAGGCGTTTGCCGGCTGCCAAAGCCTTGGCCTATGGCTTGGTCAACCAGGTCTTTGCGTCGCCCGAGGCGATGTTGGCCGCTGCCATGCAAACCGCTGCCGAGATTGCCAGTAAGCCACCCGTGGCCATTTGGGGCACCAAGCAAGCCATTCACTACACCCGCGACCACAGTACCGAGGATGCGTTGAAACAAATGGGCTGGCTGCAGGCCGGCATTTGGAGCAATGCCCACGTACGCGAGGCGGTGAGCGCCCTGCAGCAAAAACGTACAGCAGAATTTACGCCGTTGGCCTCGCTGGTCTCGTTTAAAGACCTCCACGAGGCCAAGTAAGCCTACTGGTTTTCTGAATCTTACCCGCCACGCCGCTTGAAAAATAGACTCAACCTCTACCTGCAGCTCATCCGCTGGGACCGCCCTGCAGGTTGGCTGCTGCTGCTTTGGCCTACGCTGTCGGCGCTGTGGTTGGCTTCGCACGGGTTTCCGGGTTGGCATTTACTGTCAGTTTTTACGCTTGGCACGTTTTTAATGCGTAGCGCAGGTTGCTGCCTGAACGATGTGGCCGACCGCGACTTTGACCGCCACGTCAAGCGCACCGCCGAGCGACCTGTGACCAGTGGCAAGCTGCCCGCCAAAGAAGCGCTGGCTGTTGGTGCGGTGCTGGCGCTGTGTGCGTTTGGTTTGGTGCTAACGACCAACATCACCGCCATCACCTGGTCATTCGCAGCATTGGCCATTGCCATCATTTACCCGTTTGCCAAGCGCTATGTGGCCATGCCGCAAGCCGTGTTGGGCGTGGCCTTCAGCTTTGGCATTCCTATGGCATTTGCCGCCGTGCAGTCCCGTGTGCCGCTGCTGGCTTGGCTGCTGCTGCTGGGCAACCTGTTCTGGGTGATTGCGTACGACACCGAATACGCCATGATTGACCGCGATGACGATCTGAAAATCGGCATGAAAACCTCGGCCATCACGTTTGGCCGTTTTGACGTGCTGGCGGTGCTCGTCAGTTACGTTTTATACCTTTTTACATGGATAAATGTCATTATGGCCCAATTAAACAGGGCGCAAGAAGCTATATATTCAATAGCATTTGGTTTGGCGTTTGCACAAGCCATGTGGCATATCTGGCTGATACGCAAGCGCCAGCGTGACGACTGTTTCAAGGCGTTTCGGCTCAACCACTGGCTGGGTTTTACCGTTTTTTCTGGCATAGCTGCGTCATACGCAGCGCAGCTTTATTCACCCTCAAACTGATTCAAGCCTTGCCAAACTCGTCACCCATCTCTTTGGCGCGCTGCCTGGCCGCACGCATGGCGCGCATGAACATAGTCTTCACGTTGTCCTGCTCCATGGACGTGATGGCCGCGTAGGTTGTGCCGCCTTTGGACGTGACCCGTTCGCGCAACACTTTAATCGGCTCATCACTGG
>JBBAPP010000044.1:0-6234 GCA_040400775.1 Polaromonas sp.
CCCTGGTGGTGGAAGAAGGTCTTGAATATGGCCCGGCCAAGCGGCGTGCGGTTAAGCAGATGGGGCTGCCTGCGCGCGCTGAACTGCCTGACAACGCGGAAATTGAAGACGCCGTTGTTGAATACATCGCCGTGTTTTGTGCGGATACCCAGCCGACCGAGCTGGCGGCGCTGCGGGAACTGGCGCTGGTGTGGATGCAGCGCATGGCGGGCTTCAGGCCGCATTTGGCGGGGGCGGTGTGGCATGGCACGGCGACCCGGTTGTCTGACATTTACATTCAATTGTTTTGTGATGACCCAAAATCGGCTGAAATTGCGCTGATTGAACACAACGTGGACTATGAACCGCGCACAGTGACCGGGTTTAACGGCGGCAAGGTGGAGGCGCTGAGCTTGAGCAGCCTGTGCAAGCCGCTGGCTGAAAACATTGGTGTGCACCTCATGGTCTATGACCATGACGATCTGCGAGGCGCTTTAAAGCCTGATGCCAAAGGCCGCAAGCCGCGTGGGGATGTAACAGCGGTTGAAAAGCTCGTGGCCAAAGAAGTTAAAGTCTAACCATGCAGCGAAGAAACTTACTGTACTTGGGCGCGGCTGGCGTTGCTGGCTTGGCTGGCATTGGTGCGGCTTGGCTGAAATACGAACCGCAAAAACTGACATCTGGGCAAACCGATGCGCTCCGGGATATTTTTTGGGCCATGAGTTTTGACACGCCTGACGGCCAGCCGCAGGCCATGAGCAGCTTTCGCGGCAAGCCTTTGCTGTTAAACTTTTGGGCTACCTGGTGCCCTCCATGTGTTGAAGAGCTGCCTTTGCTCGACGCTTTTTACCAAGCTCAAAAAGCCAAAGGCTGGCAGGTGCTGGGTTTGGCGGTGGACCAGCCGAGCGCTGTTCGCAAGTGGTTGCAGGCCAAGCCGCTCAGCTTTGCGGTCGGTATGGCGGGCTTGAACGGGACTGACTTGAGCAAGTCGCTGGGCAACTTAGCGGGTAGTTTGCCGTTTACGGTGGTGTTTGGTGCCTCTGGTGCACTTCTGCACCGTAAAACTGGCAAGGTATCCGAAGAAGACTTAACGCAATGGGCTAAATTGAAGTAAAAATCAATAAATATCGTTAATTTTTATTAAAAAACCAATTAAAGGCGTCATTTAAATCAATCTAGAATTAGCGGTTTTTTACGATGCAAAGCTTTTTTCTCCGTCAAACCGTTGTGGCCTAGAGTAAACTCTGCTCCTTTTCAGTTGTAGTTCAGATTGCTGCTAACTGTCAGCCGCTTTTAAGCAATTTAGCGTGCTAAAGAACAGAGTAAGCGTAGAAAGAATAAAGATCGGCTCTGTTGCTGACTTTTTAACACCTACCGTCGTTGGAGAAATTCATGGATCTAAGAAAACTCAAAACGCTGATCGACCTGGTGTCAGACTCCAATGTGTCTGAACTCGAAATCACCGAAGCCGAGGGCAAGGTACGCATCGTCAAGTCCAGCGGTGCGCCGCTGGTGATGCAGCACCCGATTGCCATGGCAGCAGCACCGGTGGCTGCTTCCATAGCAGCCGCTCCGATTGCCGAAGCCGCGCCAGCCGTAGACACGCGGCATGCCGTCAAGTCGCCTATGGTCGGAACCTATTACCGTTCGGCCAGCCCAGGCGCCAAACCTTTTGTGGAGGTGGGTGATGTGGTCAAGGAAGGCGACACCATCTGCATCATCGAGGCGATGAAAATTTTGAACGAGATTGAAGCTGATAAGTCCGGCACGATCAGAAAAATGCTGTGTGAAAACGGCCAAGCTGTGGAATACGGACAGCCGTTGCTTTTGATCGACTGAACGGCACGCAGGCATGTTTAAAAAAATACTGGTTGCGAATCGGGGCGAAATCGCGCTAAGAATCCAGCGCGCCTGCCGCGAGTTGGGCGTCAAGTCGGTGATGGTGTATTCAGAAGCTGATCGTGATGCCAAATACATCAAGTTGGCCGATGAGTCGGTTTGCATTGGCCCAGCGCCATCTAAAGACAGCTACCTGAACATGCCGGCCATTATTTCGGCGGCTGAAGTGACGGACGCTGAGGCGATTCACCCGGGTTACGGTTTTTTGAGTGAGAACGCTGACTTTGCAGAACGGGTGGAGCAAAGCGGGTTTAAATTTATCGGCCCATCGCCTGAGTCGATTCGTATCATGGGTGACAAGGTGTCGGCCAAGCAAACCATGATCAAGGCAGGCGTGCCATGCGTGCCAGGATCTGAGGGCGCATTGCCTGATGATGCTGCCACCATCAAACGAACGGCCAAGCAAGTCGGTTACCCGGTCATCATCAAAGCTGCTGGAGGCGGTGGTGGGCGCGGTATGCGCGTGGTGCACACAGAAGCAGCGCTGTTGCACGCGGTGCAAACCACCAAAGCTGAGGCCGGCGCGGCTTTCGGTAACTCCGAGGTGTACATGGAGAAGTTTCTTCAGAACCCACGGCACATTGAAATTCAAATCATGGCCGATCAGCATAAAAATGCTGTTTGGCTGGGTGAGCGCGATTGCTCCATGCAGCGCCGCCACCAAAAAGTCATTGAAGAAGCACCAGCGCCGGGTATTCCCCGCAAGCTGATTGAGCGGATTGGCGAACGTTGCGTGGCTGCAGTTAAAAAAATCGGTTACCGCGGTGCAGGCACATTTGAATTTTTATTCGAAGATGGCGAATTTTATTTCATTGAAATGAATACCCGCGTGCAGGTGGAGCACCCAGTGACGGAGTGGGTCACGGGCGTAGACGTGGTGCGCACGCAAATCATGGTAGCCGCTGGTGAAAAGCTGCCGTTTGCCCAGCGCGAGATTCAGATCAAAGGCCATTCGATTGAATGCCGCATCAACGCTGAAGACCCCTATAAATTTACGCCGTCGCCGGGCCGTATCACGACCTGGCACACACCGGGCGGCCCAGGAGTGCGCGTCGATTCGCACATATACGCCAACTATTTTGTGCCGCCCAATTACGACTCTATGATTGGAAAAATCATTGTGCATGGAGATACACGCGCGCAAGCCTTGGCGCGTATGCGCACGGCACTGGCTGAGACGGTGGTCGAAGGTATCAACACCAACATTGCGCTGCACCGCGAACTGATGGTGGATGCCAAGTTTATGGATGGCGGCACCAATATTCACTACTTGGAAGAGTGGTTGAGCAAAAGAGTCCGTTAGTGATGACCGCCACGGTCGCTCACTGCATGGGCTATTTGCCTTCAGAGGTGAGTACCGCGCCAACAGCCTTGCAAAGCCATATCCGTGGTGCTGGCTTTGGAAAAAAATAGCCATGTTTGAACTGGTTCTGCTTGTTCCTGAAAGCGCCGTTGAAAGCGTCAGCGATGCACTTGATGCGCTCGGCGCGCTTAGCGTGTCGGTCGAAGATGCCGATGCGCATACCGACCACGAGCAAGCTTTGTTTGGCGAACCCGACATGCCACCGCCTAAAGCCGGTTGGAATCGCTCACGGGTGGTGTCGTTGTTTGCTACCGAAGCGTTTGCCATTGATGCGAAAGAGCTGCTCAAAGTACAGGATTTTTACGTTGATTGCGCTATGGTGGGGATTCAAAATGTCCCCGACCAAGACTGGGTGCGCTTGACGCAATCGCAGTTTACGCCGGTTGAAATCACCCCCGATTTTTGGATTGTGCCGACTTGGCACGAGCCGCCCGAGCAGGCGGTACAAGTCATACGACTCGACCCGGGTTTGGCGTTTGGTACGGGCACGCACCCAACAACACGGATGTGCCTTAAATGGACGGCACACCAAAAATCTCCCTTGGGGCGTGTACTGGACTATGGCTGTGGTTCGGGTATTTTGGCCATCGGTGCGGCTAAGTTTGATGCGCTTGATATTGATGCTGTCGACATTGATGAGGCCGCTGTGCAGGCTACCCGCGCCAACGCAGATGCCAACCATGTGCAGCTGAACACTGGTTTGCCTGATAAAGCCAGCGGCCACTACCAAACCGTATTGGCCAATATTTTGGCAACGCCGTTGAAGGTGCTGGCACCGCTGCTATGCGCGCATGTTGCCAAGGGCGGGCATTTGGTGCTGGCTGGCATTTTGGCGCGTCAGGCCGATGAGCTGAAAGCGGCTTATGCGCCTTGGTGTGCGCTGGAAGTGGCTGACAGCGAAGACGGCTGGATTTTGATGACGGCAAGGTTTTGAGCCACACTTGACTGACGTGAATCGGCCAAACAACGCGCACTTACAATACAGCGTTAAATGAGCCTGATTACGCGCTGCCCCGCTTGCGGCACGATGTTTAAAGTTGTGTCTGACCAACTCAAAGTTTCCCAAGGCTGGGTGAGATGTGGCCAGTGCGCTGGCGTATTTGATGCGTCGCTGTATTTGCAAACTGACAGAGTGCAGCAGACAGATCTGGCGGTATCTCCAGCCGTGCTTGATGCCAAGACTGTCTCAGGCTTTGCCACAGACACACATCAGCAAAGCGCTGGCTCTCTTCCTGCCCCACCCGAAGCAGCCGATTCTTTTGATGTTGTAGAAGTATCTGCAGCGTTGAACGCGGCTGACATCCTTTTGGCTGCAGAGCCCCTGTCAGATGTATCTGCGCCGGCTCCCGCTGTCAGGCAAGAAAGCCTTGATTCGCCGAATGTTTCGCTTACAGGGTCGCTGGCCGATTTTTCTTTCGTGCGTGATGCGAAGCGACAAGCTTTTTGGCGCAGATCCTTGGTTCGGGTGCTGCTTTCTTTTCTCGTCTTGTTGTTCGCTGGTTTGCTGGCGCTTCAGTTTGCCGTTCAGCAGCGAGACAGGCTGGCTCTTTTTGAACCTAGACTCAAGCCAGCTTTGCAAATACTGTGCGAGATGCTGGCTTGCAAACTCGGTCCAGTGCGGCAGATTGAAGCCATCGTTATCGACAATTCTTCGTTCAATAAAGTCAATGATTCTGTTTACCGCCTGAGTTTTTCGATTAAAAACACAGCGGCTACTGCAGTTGCCGTACCGTCGCTTGAAGTCACGCTAACCGATGCCCAAGACCAGACGGTGATACGCCGCGTGCTGGCGCCAGCCGAACTTGGTATGGTTAGCGGCTTGCTTGGTGCAAGCGCTGAATTTTCAGGTGCGTTGACGTTGCAGCTGACGCCGCTTGAATCGTCGCGCGATACTGGAAGCATTTCTCGGCGTATTGTGGGCTACCAGCTACTTGCTTTTTACCCTTAACTTTTAAAAATTAAATTTATGCCCGCTGTAATTTGTGGATCTTTGGCGTTTGACACCATCATGACCTTTGAGGGTCGATTTGCCGAGCAAATTTTGCCCGAGCAATTGCACATTTTAAATGTGTCATTTTTAGTACCAGGCCTGCGACGTGAGTTTGGCGGCTGCGCTGGCAACATTGCCTATGCCCTCAAGCAACTAGGCGGCACACCGCTGCCTATGGCCACCATCGGCAGCGACGGCGCAGACTATGCGGCGCGCATGAAAGCCATGGGCATCAGCACCGAGTTTGTTCACGAGGTAGCTGATAACTACACCGCTCAAGCGATGATCATGACTGACCGCGACAATAACCAGATCACGGCGTTCCACCCCGGTGCCATGATGCAAGCACATGTCACGCACATCGCAGCACGCAGCGACATCAAATTGGGCATTGTGTCGCCCGACGGTCGCGATGCCATGCTGCAGCACGCTGAGCAGTTCAAAGCCGCCAATATTCCTTTTGTATTTGACCCGGGCCAGGGCTTGCCAATGTTTGACGGCAAAGAGCTGATGCATTTTGTCGATTTGGCCACCTGGGTTACTGTCAATGACTATGAAGCCAAGCTGCTGTGCGACCGCACTGGTTTGTCATGCGCAGAGCTGTCACGCAAAGTTGAAGGCTTGATCGTCACGCTCGGTGCTGAAGGCTGCGAAGTTTGGATAAATGCTGATAAAACCATGGTTGCGCCTGTTAAAGCAAGCGAAGTGGTAGATCCCACTGGCTGCGGTGACGCGTTTCGCGGTGCGTTACTGTTCGGCCTGGAGCAAGGCTGGCCACTGCTGCGCTGTGCTGAACTGGGCAACCGCGTGGGAGCGCACAAGATTGCCTACCGAGGCGGGCAAAATTACACACTGGAATCACTAAGAAGCGCTTAAAAAATCATCAAATGCAGCTGTAGCCCAATGAATATATGCTTAAGCAGCTCACATTTTAAATAGTTAATAAAAAAAGCCCAGCATCAAAGATGCGGGGCTTTTCAAGCAGAAGTACCTTACTGCTTAC
>JBBAPP010000044.1:6334-15385 GCA_040400775.1 Polaromonas sp.
TTTTTTCGCAGTTGCCATAGTTTTCTCCTTTTTACGTTGCTAATAGCACTTCGCGTTTGGAGTACGCAAAGCGATTCGCGGAGCTGAGCCAGCGGATAACCGGGCCCAGCGCTGCGAACACCGGAGCATTGCCCAGCGCGCACTCTGTGGTGCAGCTATTGGTCATTGCAATTCTTAAAAACATAAGTTGAATTCAATTCTGAATCAATCCCATGACAAAGCACCACCAGACTGGTACTCAATCACGCGGGTTTCAAAGAAGTTTCGTTCCTTCTTCAGGTCAATCATTTCGCTCATCCACGGGAACGGATTTTCTTCGTTTGGGAACAGCGTTTCCAGGCCAATTTGTGTGGCTCGGCGGTTGGCAATATAGCGCAGGTAGCCTTTGAACATGGACGCATTCAGCCCCAGCACACCGCGCGGCATGGTGTCTTCGGCATAGCGGTATTCCAGCTCGACGGCTTGCATGAACAACGCCTTTATCTCGGCTTTGAACTCAGCTGTCCACAGACCTGGATTTTCAAGCTTCAACTGGTTGATTAAATCAATACCAAAATTGCAGTGCATGGACTCGTCGCGCAAGATGTACTGGTACTGCTCTGCAGCACCGGTCATTTTATTTTGCCGACCGAGTGCCAAAATTTGCGTGAATCCAACGTAGAAAAACAGCCCTTCCATCAGGCAGGCGAACACAATCAGCGACTTGAGCAGTGTCTGGTCGGCTTCATGCGTACCGGTCTTGAAGTGCGGGTTGGAGATAACTTCAATGAAGGGAATCAGGAACTGGTCTTTGTCCTTGATGGACTGAACTTCGTTGTAGGCGTTGAAGATTTCAGCTTCGTCCAAACCCAAGGACTCAGTGATGTACTGGTAGGCATGGGTGTGAATGGCTTCTTCAAACGCCTGGCGCAGTAAAAACTGGCGGCACTCGGGCGCGGTGATATGGCGGTACGTGCCGAGCACGATATTGTTGGCAGCCAAGGAGTCAGCTGTCACAAAAAAGCCCAAGTTGCGTTTGACCAGACGGCGTTCGTCATCGGTCAAGCCATTCGGGTCTTTCCACAAAGCAATATCGCGTGTCATGTTGACTTCTTGCGGCATCCAGTGGTTGGCGCAAGTAGCGAGATATTTTTCCCAAGCCCATTTGTATTTGAAGGGCACCAACTGGTTCACATCGGTCTGACCGTTGATGATGCGTTTGTCTGAAGCTTTGACGCGCTTCATAACTGCGGGGACGGCAGCCTTGGGTTCGACAGTTGGTGAAACAGCTTGCAAGCTGGGTGCCACCCTCGGTAAAACACCAGAAATATATGCGCCGTCATTCAGCATGCGGGCACTTGGAGATAGGCTCTCAGAATTCAAAGACAAGCTATCCGTCGAGCGGCTGCTTGGCAGGCTGCTGGTGAGAGTGTTTTGCAGTGATGGTTTGACTTCTTCGTCCCAGGTCAACATATATGTTTCCAATACTTCGTGATTATGAAAGCAGCGATACAAAATGAAAAGTGTTCATTCATATCACTGCAAA
Source organism: Polaromonas sp. (assembly GCA_040400775.1). Taxonomy (GTDB): domain Bacteria; phylum Pseudomonadota; class Gammaproteobacteria; order Burkholderiales; family Burkholderiaceae_C; genus Polaromonas. Next base: position 7,860 of record JBBAPP010000044.1, read on the forward strand.
TTAGTGTTGCTCAATAACATCGTCAGTGATGCATCGAAATGCATGATTCGTTTTTATTGGCAGGCCTCGCAGCCTGGATCATCAATCGCACAGAACTTGATGTCGGTGGCAGGTGATGCATGCATTTGCGCTTGCGCAGCTGCAGCGGCTTTGTCAAGCCCGCTCATGCTACTGGCTGCCGTGGCGGTACTCGATGCAACTGAGTTCATCTTGCCTGCCGTGACGGTTGACTTTTCAGCATGTGTCGCGCTTTGTGTGCGCAGATAGTAGGTGGTCTTCAAACCACGCAGCCAAGCGAGCTTGTAGGTCTCATCTAACTTTTTGCCCGATGCACCTGCCATGTAAATATTGAGCGACTGCGCTTGGTCAATCCATTTCTGGCGACGCGAGGCGGCTTCCACAATCCATGACGTTTCGACTTCAAACGCGGTGGCGTAAAGTGCTTTGATGTCTTGCGGCACACGGTCGATGGGACGCAGTGAGCCGTCAAAATGCTTCAGATCAACCACCATCACGTTGTCCCACAGACCCAAGCGTTTCAGATCACGCACTAAATAATGGTTGACGACCGTAAATTCGCCCGATAAATTCGACTTCACCGACAGGTTGCCAAAACACGGCTCAATGCAGGCATCGACCCCAATGATGTTGGAGATAGTGGCGGTGGGCGCAATAGCCACGCAGTTGGAGTTGCGCATGCCGTCCAGAGCAATCTTTTTGCGCAGGGCGTCCCAATCTAGCGTCGCTGAACGATCAACTTCAACGTAACCACCGCGTTCTTCAAGCAGCATGTCTAGCGTGTCGAGCGGCAAGATACCCTGATCCCATAGTGATCCTTTGTAGGTCGCATATTTACCGCGCTCTTTAGCCAGCTCGGTCGATGCCCAGTAAGCGTGGTAGCAAACGGCTTCCATCGACTTGTCAGCAAACTCGACGGCTTCTTGCGACGCATAGGGCACGCGCAGCTCATACAGGCAGTCCTGAAAACCCATGATGCCCAGACCCACTGGTCGATGGCGCATGTTAGAGTCACGCGCTTTTTTGACGGCATAGTAGTTGATGTCAATCACGTTGTCCAGCATGCGCATGGCAGTGGTGATGGTTTTTTGCAGTTTGTCGTGATCCAGTACTTTTACACCATCCGACGTGATTTTCAAGTGCTGCACCAGATTGACCGAGCCGAGGTTACATACGGCGGTTTCGGTATCGCTGGTGTTCAGCGTGATCTCGGTACACAGGTTGGATGAATGCACCACACCTGTGTGTTGCTGGGGCGAACGAATGTTGCAGGCGTCCTTGAAGGTGATCCAAGGGTGACCGGTTTCAAACAGCATCGACAGCATTTTGCGCCACATATCAGAGGCCTGCAGGGTGCGTGAGGGCTTGATCTCACCACGCGCAGCACGTGCTTCATAAGCGGTGTAAAGGCTTTCGAACTCCTTGCCAAACTTGTCGTGCAAGTCGGGCGTGTCGTTAGGTGAGAATAAAGTCCAGCTGCCTTTTTCCATCACGCGGCGCATGAAGAGGTCAGGAATCCAGTTGGCGGTATTCATATCGTGCGTACGGCGGCGGTCATCGCCCGTATTTTTGCGGAGCTCAAGGAATTCTTCAATGTCCAAATGCCAGGTTTCCAAATAGGCGCATACCGCCCCCTTGCGCTTGCCGCCCTGGTTGACCGCGACCGCCGTGTCGTTGACAACTTTCAGGAAAGGCACTACGCCTTGTGATTCGCCATTGGTGCCTTTGATGTGAGCGCCGAGGGCGCGCACTGGCGTCCAGTCGTTACCCAGGCCGCCGGCAAACTTCGACAGCAGCGCGTTTTCTTTGATGGCGTCGTAAATACCGCCCAAGTCATCAGCCACTGTGGTCAGATAGCACGATGACAGTTGTGAGCGCAGCGTACCGGCGTTGAACAGCGTTGGCGTACTCGACATAAAGTCAAACGACGACAAGATTTCATAAAACTCAATCGCACGCTCTTCGCGATTGATTTCATTCAGCGACAAGCCCATGGCCACGCGCATGAAGAAGGCTTGCGGTAGCTCAATGCGCTGCTTGCGCACGTGGAGGAAGTAACGATCAAACAAGGTTTGCAAGCCGAGGTAATCAAACTGCAAATCGCGTTCAGGCTTCAAGGCCGCGCCTAGACGGGTCAGGTCAAACTGCTGAAGCTTTTCGTCAAGCAGCTCGTTTTGTACGCCCTTTGCGATAAAGCCTGGAAAATACTCAGCGTAGCGGCTTTGCATTTCTTCATGCGCGACTTCTTCTCCCAGCACTTCTCGCCGAATGGTGTGCATTAACAAACGTGCTGTGGCAAAAGTGTAGTCAGGGTCTTTTTCAATCAGCGTACGCGCGGCCAAGATCGAGGCTTTGTAGACTTCGTCAATCGGCACGCCGTCATAAAGGTTGCGCATGGTCTCCGACACGATCGGGTCGGGCTTGACGTCGGCACCCAGGTTGGCGCATGACGCTTCAATGAGCGCCTGCAGCTTGCGCATGTCAAGCGCGACTTTTTTGCCGCCGTCCATGACATGAATCAGCGGTGCAACTGGGGCTTGGGCTTGCGGCTGGCGGGCGCGCTCTTGTGTGCGCTTTTCGCGGTACAGCACATAAGCACGCGCAATTTCGTGGTGGCCGCCGCGCATCAGACCCAGTTCTACCTGGTCTTGCACGTCTTCTATATGAAAAGTACCGCCACCAGGGCGTGAACGCATCATGGCGCGCATCACGGCCTGGGTCAATTCATCAACGGTTTGGCGCACGCTGGCCGATGCCGCCCCCTGGGTTCCGTGAACGGCCAAAAAGGCCTTCATCATGGCGACGGCAATTTTGTTCGGCTCGAAAGGCACCACCGCGCCATTTCTGCGGATGATCTGATAATTACCCAAGGGATGGGTTGACGTGTTTTGGTGGTTGCTGACACCGCCGGATGTGAAGCTAGACATATTGGTGGTGGGGTTGGTGTTTTGCGCAGTTTGCATGGGCATCCTCTAGGCTTGTTTTATGGGTTTTTTGTTTTGGCTTGTAGGCTGGGTCTGATGTGAAATTTGTTGTACTGATCCACATTGCTTTAAGCTATTTTCAACTGCTCAGTTGAAGTTGCAAAGTTAATTTGCAGTTGCTTGGGAAAGGCTGTGGGTGGCTCAATCAAAGGTATTCACACCTAAAACATTAAATGCATTACACACTATACCTAGGGTCTGAAAGGAATTCAAGCACTACGGGTAGTGTTTTTCATGTGAATTTAAATAGATACTTTATTTTACATTTTTCAGTGGTCTACAAATCTGCGGGTTCATCTAACGGCATCAGGTGTGCAAGCCTTGCGCTAGCAAGCTGACAAGAAAAAAAAGCAGCATCTATGCGGTTTTGGGCGGAATATGTGCTGCCGAAGCCGGCCCAGACTCAGTCACGCCACGAAGCGGGCAAACAACCAGCACGCAACGCCAAGTTGCGTGCCAGTCTAGGCCCGTCGAACCCTGCCCCGGGGTCTTGTTTGCGGCCGGGCGCGATGTGCTCATGCCCGGCAATATGTGCAACCGGGTACTCCGTCATCAGGGCAGCGCACAGAGCGGTGAGGGTCTCGTACTGCGTGGCTTCAAAGCTGTGGCCCTCCAGCCCTTCGAGTTCAATGCCCACCGAGTCGTCGTTGCAGTTATTGCGGCCCCTGTAGCTTGATTGCCCGGCATGCCAAGCTCTGGCATCACAACTGACAAATTGCCAGAGCTCGCCCGTACGGCTGATGAAAAAGTGCGATGAGACCTGCATGCCGCGAATACTTTGAAAATAAGGATTTGCGTCCCAATTCAATTGATTGCTGAACAGGCGTTGAACGTTGTCGTTGCCATACTCGCCGGGTGGCAGGCTGATGGAATGCACCACGATCAGGTCAATCAACGCAGCCTCGGGGCGCGGCCCAAAGTTGGGTGATGCCAACGCTCTGGCGCAGCGGTACCAGCCTTTTTGCCAAAGCGAGCCTGCAGGTGCAGCTTCTGGCGCGGTCATGGGTACTGTCTTGCTGGCTGCGGATGCAAGAGGCTGGAATTATGGGACATGGCTTTCAGGCAAACCAACCATCAGCCTGGGGGAGCGCCGTGTGGAGTGGATTGGTTGCCAGTTTAAAAATGACAAAGAATGCATTGCCCTCGCTGCCTTTCAAGTTGACCTGGCTGGTTCTTTGGTAGCCAATCAGCGCAGCATAAAGCGCACAAAGTTTCCGGCTTAAATACAGCCCCAAACCGCTGGAGCGGCTCTCAGACGTAAAAAAGGGCTCGAACGAATGCATCCGTACTGTTTTCACAAGCGGTTTGTCATCGCTCCAGATGAACAACCGAACTTGACCGCTTGCAGACAACTGGGTCGTGACTTGTATGGCGCGGCTGTACTGGCTGGCATAACACAAGTCATTGCCTAGCAGGTTGACCATCAGGCGGCGCAAACGTTCAGGGTCAAAAAACACGCAAACATGGCGTGCATTCGTGGCAACATGGGTGCGCTCTTTGGAGACGGTCTGCTGCACCCAATCTTTGCTCACGCGCGCCGTTATGAACGCGCGCCACAACCTGTGTAAAGAAATTTGTTGGGGCTCTGTGGTCTCGCTGATGTCCTTGTTGTCCGCCATGCCAAACCATGAATCGGGCGTATTTTTCATGTACAGCGACGCTTGGCTTCAGTCGCCCGCTTGTTGTCGGTGCTCGGCGGAGCAATACAGGCCGCGGCCGCCTGTTAGGGCTTCGCTGCGCGGCAGGTGAACATGGCACACCTCGCAAGCCACAATTTCAGTGGCTTTTGTTGTAGTGCCGGGCCTTTGCTGCGGCGTGGACTTATTTTCATCATCCGTTTTGACCTGCCGACTGCTGCGCCACAACCAAAAAACAACCAGCACAAAACCCAAAACCAGAGCGTATTTCATGATCGTTTTAAAACAACTTCCAGCACAAACTGTGACCCAGCGTAGCCCAGCAACAGCAGCCCAGTACCCAAGTACAGGACACGTACAGCTTTTAAACCGCGCCAGCCCATGCGGGATCTGCCAATCAAAAGACCTGCAAACGTTAGCCATGCCAGCACGGAGAAAATGATTTTATGGTTCCATTTCCAGGCTAAACCTGACCCATATAGCTGCTCTGCAAATAGCCAGCCCACCAGCAGCGTCGCCGACAAAAGGACGAAACCAGCTTCAACGAATCGAAACGTCAATCGCTCCAGCGTCATCAAGGGGACCCCGGCTGTATTTTGTGCTGCCAGACGCATAGCGCGTTCTGACCGCTGCATCAGCCAGCCGTGCACCACTGCCGCAGCAAATAAGCCGTACGATGCAATGCCAAACGCCCAGTGGAGCGGCAGCCAAATCGATGCTGCATGTGTGTAACTGGAACCCGGAAAAATTTTTACCAGTGCAACCGCAAATGCCCCCAGGCCTGCTAGAGCCCATTGCGCTTGTAATTGCGGCAGCAGTCGGCTTTCTATGGCATACACCGCCAATACCAGCCAAACGGTGGTTGACAGTGCCGGTGCAAAACCGAAGCGGGGTGGCTCACCCAGCAACCCCTCTGCCAGAGCCAAACCATGCAAAACCCAGCCTGCAAAGAGCATCAGGCGCAACATGTCAGGCGCCATATGCCGACGTGACAATGCTGACACGACATAGCAAATAAACGCGCCAACTCCCAGCACCAAACCCCACCATTGAGTCATCGCTAAAATCATGTTTTGATTTTATCCTTTCTGTAGAAATCGATTCGACCTATTTCGCCCTACGGCGCATCTAACTGCTCCACCGCACCGGAGCCAACCCCATGGCCTCAGCCCTTACTGACAAACTATCCCGCTTGGTTAAAGAGATGCGTGGTCAGGCCCGTATTACCGAGACCAATGTGCAAGACATGCTGCGGGAAGTGCGGATGGCTTTGCTGGAGGCCGATGTGGCCTTGCCTGTGGTGCGCGACTTCATTGCCCGCGTCAAAGAAAAAGCGCTGGGTGCTGAAGTCATGGGCTCGCTACAGCCTGGCCAAGTGCTGGTCAGTATCGTCAGCAAAGAACTCGCCGCCACGATGGGCGAAGGCGTCAGTGACATTAACCTGGCCGCGCAACCTCCCGCCGTGATATTGATGGCTGGCTTGCAGGGCGCAGGTAAAACGACGACCACTGCAAAATTAGCCAAACACCTGATTGAAAAGCGCAAGAAAAAAGTGTTAACGGTTTCAGGCGACGTGTACCGCCCTGCTGCTATCGAGCAGCTCAAGACCGTCACGGCCCAGGCCGGTGCCGAGTGGTTTCCCAGCACGCCAGACCAAAAACCTGTCGATATTGCCCGCGCTGCGATTGACTACGCCAAGCGTCACTTCTTCGACGTGCTGCTGGTAGACACCGCAGGCCGCTTGGCGATCGACGCAGCCTTGATGGCCGAGATCAAAGAATTACACGCGGTACTGAACCCGGTCGAGACCTTATTCGTCGTCGATGCCATGCAGGGACAGGATGCTGTCAACACCGCTAAAGCATTCAAAGATGCGCTGCCGCTGACCGGCATTATTTTGACCAAACTGGACGGCGACTCGCGCGGTGGCGCAGCCTTGAGCGTGCGGCAAGTCACCGGTGCGCCGATCAAATTTGCCGGCACCAGCGAAAAGCTTGATGGTCTGGAAGTTTTTGATGCCGAACGCCATGCCGGGCGCATCTTAGGCATGGGAGACATTGTCGCGCTGGTTGAGCAGGTTACCGCAGGGGTTGACGTGGCCGCCGCCCAAAAACTGGCCGCCAAGCTCAAATCAGGCAGCGGCTTTGACCTGGATGATTTTTTAAGCCAGCTCCAGCAAATGAAAAAAATGGGCGGCCTGGCCAGCCTGATGGAAAAACTACCCGCCCAAATGGCCGCCAAGGCAGGTCAGGTCGATATGGGCAAAGCCGAGAAAGACATCAAGCGCAAAGAAGGCATCATTCAAAGCATGACCCCGCTAGAGCGACGCAAGCCCGAATTGATCAAGGCGACCCGCAAAAAGCGTATCGCCATGGGGTCTGGTGTTCAGGTGCAGGAGGTCAACCGTTTGCTCAATGAGTTTGAGCAGATGCAGGGCATGATGAAAAAGATGAAGGGCAGCGGGATGATGAAAATGATGAAGAAGATGGGTGGGATGAAGGGGATGCCGAAGTTTTGAGGTTTTTAGAAGCTTGTTAGTGATCTAGGCATTTGGATAAGATACTAATCAGATCCTGAATTTATAGCGTATGAATTTTGGATCGTTGCCGGGCAATCCCTGGCAAACTTGGTCAAGCTCATCCGGACACCAAAAAATAGCCTCAAGCCACCAAAGCCTCATCAAGCGTTAGCACCTCACCCCTCAGTGACCGCATCGGCGCCTCAGTAATCCGGATATCCACCAGTTGTCCAATCAACCTATCAGGCCCGGTAAATACCACGGGCCGATTGCATTCAGTCCGGCCAAACAGGGCATTCGGTGTTTTGCGGGCAGGGCCTTCTACCAGCACGCGCTGCACAGTGCCCAAGCGGCTGGCGCTGATGGCTT
>JBBAPP010000045.1:0-15221 GCA_040400775.1 Polaromonas sp.
CGTTGACAGCCAAGAGGTGATCGCCAGCTACGCTCAAAAGCTGAACCTTCATGCGCTCTGCGAAAGGGCTGCCAGCGGCCAACTGCTTTTTCTAGATTTAATGGTATAAACTATATATACGGTTAATTAAGCCGTATATTTTCACCCTTTATTTTAAGGAACATCCATGACAACTTCAAAATCAATAGCTGCTACGCCAGCACCGACGGCCCCTGCATCTGCAGCACCGACATCCAAGACAGCTGCAAAACCAGTAACGGTCAAGTCCTCAGCCCAAAAACCAACGCTTGCCAAAAAGCCCGCCGCCAAGCCAGCACCTCGCAAAGCTGCCGTCAAAAAGCCCGCCGTCAAATCCGCAAAGACTGCCAGCCCAAGCAAAACAGTCAAGGTTGAAAAACCAAAAAAACCAAAACTTGTACGCGACAGCTTCACCATTCCCAAGCTTGAATATGTGGTGCTTGAGGAACTTAAACAGCGCGCTACAAAACTGACCCGCTCGGTCAAGAAAAGTGAACTGCTACGCGCTGGTATCAAAGCCCTGGCAGCGCTGTCAGACGCCGCATTCCTGAGCGCACTTGACAAGGTTCCAGCCATCAAGACTGGCCGCCCCGCCTCAGGCAAATAAGCGTTACAAAATCTCTGGTGACTGGACTGTCACGATCACGGTCTGGCTTTGACCATCACGCTCGCGGTTGCGCAGCCACCAAAGTGCCCCTTTTTTAACGGCGCATTCGCTTTCTTTGAGGCCCAGCAATTGGGCAATGGTTTGCCCCAACACGGGTTGATGCCCAACTAAGAGAATCGGGGATTTGTTGCTTGGCCATTGCACCAGTTCAAGAAGCTGCGCGACGCTGGCTTGTGGAGCCAATTCTGGCCTGATCTTGTATTTGCGTCCTAAAGTCAATGCAGTTTGCTCGCAGCGCCTTGCTGGGCTGACCATAATGCGCGCGCCTTCAGGCAATTGCCGGTCTAGCCAAGCGGCCATGCGAGCGGCCTGCTTTTCGCCGCGCTGGGTTAACGAGCGGTCTAAATCAAGGCCTGATGTCTCATCGCCGAGTAGCCCATCTTCTGCTTCTGCATGGCGCCACAAAATCAGATCCATAAACTGCTCTTTTACTGGTCTATTTTTTGCGCCGTGCCGCAGACATGTAGCGGCGCATCAACGCAGACTGTGCGCCGAGCCCAGGAACTGGAGTGACACGGGTGTAACTGCCGTTTGGCTGTAAATCCCATGCGTCTACACCGTCATGCAAGTAGGCTACCAAACACTCATCAATGATGCGCTGGCGAATCACCGGGTCTGTGATTGGCCAGGCTAGTTCAATACGCCGCAACATGTTGCGGTTCATCCAGTCGGCACTTGAAAGCAGCAAGGTTTCTTCTGCACCGCTGCGAAAGTAAAAGACCCGAGAGTGTTCCAAAAACCGGCCAATCACCGAACGAACGCGGATGTTGTCGGTAACGCCCGGCACTTGCGCGGGCAACATACAGGCGCCGCGTATGATCAGATCAATCTTTACGCCGCGTTGCCCGGCCCCGACAAGTGCCAGCATCAATGCCTCGTCTGTCAAGGCATTCATCTTGGCGACAATACGGGTATCTTTGCCTTTGGCTGCAGCGTTGCCCAATGCATCAATTTTTTCGATCAATCTGCGATGCAGCTGAAGCGGCGCGAGCAGCAGATGGTGCAGCTTGGGCAACTTGCTCTGGCTGGCCAAATGCACGAATACGTTGTCCATATCAAGCGTTAACTGCGGTTCGGCTGTCAGGTAACTGACGTCGGTGTACAGCTTGGCGGTGCGCGGGTTGTAGTTACCGGTTGACAAATGCCCGTAGCGCACCAAGTTGCGACCTTCACGCCGGGTCACCAGCAGCATTTTGGCGTGGGTTTTCAAGCCCACAACGCCGTACAACACCTGCGCACCAATCGACTCCAGCATTTCTGCCCAGTTGATATTGGCTTCCTCGTCAAAGCGCGCTTTCAGCTCCACCACCACCGTCACTTCTTTGCCCAGGCGCACGGCTTCGCGCAGTAGCAGCATCAATTCAGAGTCAGAGCCGGTTCGGTAAATGGTTTGCTTGATGGCCAGCACCTTCGGGTCATTTACGGCCTCACGCAGAAAAGCCAACACGCCATCAAAACTTTCAAACGGCTGGTGAATGGACACATCGCCTTGCTTGAGACGCTCAAAAAATGATTGCCCTTGTACCAGCTGCGCGGGGTAGCAAGGGCTGTAGGCCGGGAACAAAAGTTTTGGGTCATTGACCAGATCGACAATTTGCGTCAAACGCACCAAATTAACCGGACCATGAACACGGTACAGCGCCAGTTCAGGTAAATCAAACTGCTTGAGCAAAAAGCTGGACAAATAGTCTGAGCAGCCGGCTGACACCTCAAGCCTGACCGCCTCGCCATAATGGCGCTGCTCCAACCCTAGGCGTAAGGCAGTACGCAGGTTTTGCACGTCGTCTTCATCAACCGCCAGGTCTGAGTGTCGCGTCACACGGAACTGCGAGAACTGCCCCACCATGCGACCCGTAAACAGATCAGCCAAGTGCGCTCGAATCACGCTGGACAGTGATACAAATAGTCTGCCTTTGTTGCTGCCCAGCGCAGGCATGTGAATAAAGCGTGGCAAAACGCGCGGCACTTTAACAATGGCAATGTCATTTTCGCGACCAAAGGCGTCGTGTCCACTGAGGCGAACAATGAAGTTGAGCGACTTGTTGGCGACCTGCGGAAACGGGTGCGATGGATCCAGCCCCACAGGAATCAGCAGTGGCCGAACCGCGCGCTCAAAATAGGCTTTTACCCAACGCCGTTGTTCGGCATTGCGCTCACCATGCGAGACGATGCGGATCCCTTGCTTTTCAAATTCAGGCAGCAAGTCGTCGTTGAAAAGCGAATACTGGCGCGCCACCATGTCATGCGCTGCCGCAGACAAGGCCTTGAATGAATCAGCCGTGTACAGGCCGATTGCGTCGCTGTTACGTGAAGCTGCCAAATGCGGTGCGGCGCGCACTTCAAAAAACTCATCCAGATTGGATGAAACAATGCATAAGTAGCGCAGCCGCTCGAGCAGTGGCACATCTGTCCGCTTGGCCCAGTCCAGCACCCGCTCATTGAAAGCCAAAATGCTGTGGTCACGATCCAGAAACTGAACAGGCTTCAAGGCAGTAAGAGTTTTTATGGCGGGCAAATTTATAAAACGGGCAAAGCGGATGTCAGTAAAGATTAACTGGTTAAACAGTATTGACCAGATTTATGACAAAGGCGTGACAGGAGTTTTCGGCAACCTGACAACGCGATTTTTATTATTCTCGCTTTTCACGCCTTGCCCGTTTTGAATGAGTCTGTCTTTATCAGCCGACACCAAAAATCCTTCAAATAACTGAGCCGCCTGCGCCCAGCTGAAGTCCAGTGCACGCAAGCGCGCTTCATGGCGCGGCACAGTCAGCGCTGCATAGCAGGCCTGCTGCAAATCAAGATGCAAAAGACCGCCATGGTACACCCCATCGTCAGCGCCACCCGCTTTGCACAACACTTCCAGTGGGCCATCGACCGGGTAAGCGGCAACTGGCGTGCCGCTAGCCATGGCCTCGAGCATCACCAACCCAAAAGTTTCAGACCGACTGGGGAACACAAACACATCGGCCGCTGAATACACTTTGGCCAGCTCATGGCGCGGTAGCACGCCCATCCAGCGCACCTGGGGATAGCGCTGCTTCAAGCTGGCTTCCAGCGGACCCACACCGCAGACCACTTTGGTCCCCGGAATGTCCAGATTCAAAAATGCATCGATATTTTTTTCATACGAAAGGCGACCAACAAAAAGCGACACTGGCCGTACCAATGTGCCGAGCGGCGGATACAGGCGCGGCTGCGGCTGATAGGCAAACATATCGGTATCTACACCATGTGTCCAGCCACGCAGATTTTTAAAGCCGCGCGCTTCCAGCATGTGCAGTACGCCGTTGGTCGGCACCATCACCCCTGATGAGGGTTTGTGAAAATACCGAAACAGTGCGTAACCCCAAGACAACGGAATTTTTAAGGCTGCATATAAAATTTCTGGGAACTTGGTGTGAAACGCGGTGGTAAACCTCAACCCTCTTTTAATACAGTAGCTTCGCGCTGCCCAGCCTAGAGGTCCTTCGGTTGCAATATGAATCGCATCGGGCGAAAAGGCATCGAGCTTTTCAGTCAAAACGCGCTTCGGCGAAATCGCCAAATCAATGCCTGCATAGCCGGGGCAGGGTCGGGTCTTGAACAAACCTGGATGTATCACATCAACGCTATGGTCTAACGCCTCTAACTCGCGCACCAACTCAACCAGCGTGGTAACTACGCCGTTGACTTGAGGCTGCCATGCATCAGTAATCAACGAAATTTTCATAGGTTTCGCCTCATAGCCATTTAAGCTGTAACGGTGTTGCCAACTTGCCCGCGCCCTTGCGTCTCATGCGCAGGCGCCCAGTGGAGCAGCTCCAGCGTGCCGTCAAAATGCTCCACCAGCGCGGTGCGGCTTTCAACCCAGTCGCCATCGTTGCAATACAGCACACCATCAATAACACGCATCTCGGCGCGGTGAATGTGGCCACACACCACGCCTTGATGCCCACGGTTGCGCGCTTCATTGGCCACAGCCACCTCAAAGTCGGTCACGTAGTTCAGTGCGCTTTTAACTTTTTGCTTCAGGTAGGCAGACAACGACCAGTACGGCAGCCCCATCCTGGCACGCAAGCTGTTCAGGTAGCGGTTGAGTTTGAGCGTGAACTCATACAGGTTGTCACCCACAATGGCTAACCACTTGGCGCACTGCACCACAGCGTCAAAGTAGTCACCATGAATGACCCATAACTGTCGGCCATCCGCGGTGCTGTGCACCGCTTCTTTCATCACTTCAATATCACCAAAGCGGTGACCAATAAATTCGCGCGCAAACTCATCATGGTTGCCGGGTATGAATACCACCCTGCAGCCCTTGCGTGCGCGCTTGAGAAGTTTTTGCACCACGTCGTTGTGCGCCTGTGGCCAGTACCATTTACGACGTAACTGCCAGCCGTCAATGATGTCACCCACCAAATAAAGCGTGTCACTCGGGTGTGCCTTTAAAAAATCAAGCAAAGCGGTGGCCTGGCAGCCTGGCGTACCCAGGTGCAGGTCGGAAATAAAAACAGTGCGGTAACGTTTGCGCAGCGACTCATCATCGTTGTCATGTGGTTCTTGGGCGCTTGATTTGCCCATGTAACCCAAGGCGTCAAACATGCTGTGCATCAAATGCTAGCTGGTTTGGCCGTGAAATGCTTCAGATAACGCGGTGGTAAATCTACTATCCGCATCATCATCGGCAAATCGGCAGAATTAAAGTCTGGATCCCAGGCCGGGGCACCCAACACCTTGGCACCTAGGCGCAGGTAGCCCCGTATCAAGGCAGGCGGCTCAATCGTCAATGAATCATCAAGCTTTTCTACAGGCAACGCAAGGCGTGGTGTCACGTGGTATTCAATCGGTGCCAAATGCGTTTGCTTAACTTGCCGCCAAATGCTGGCTGCTGCCTGACCGCTGGTCGTGCCGCCCACCTGCATCGGTATGCTGGCGCAGCCAATCATGGTGTCAAGCTGGTTGCGCGCCATAAATTCAGCCAAAGCGCCCCACAACGCCAAAATCACACCGCCCGATCGGTGGTCAGCATGCACACAGCTGCGGCCCAGTTCGACCATTCGATCGCGTAAGGTACGCAGACGGGTCAAGTCAAACTCAGTGTCGCTGTAGGTGCTTCCTGCGCGTTTGGCTTGCGTGGGTGTGAGTACCCGGTAGGTGCCAATAACCTCGCCGCTGGCTTGGTCGCGCACCAGCAGGTGCTCGCAGTAGTCATCGAACAAATCAATGTCATGGCCCGCCACGGTGACAGGCAACGTCGCGCCCATTTCGACTGCAAAAATTTGGTATCTCAGACGCTGCGCCGCCCGAACCTCGTCTTGATGCCGGGCCCAGCTGACCGAGATTTTCCCCACGGCAGGCCTTTGAACAACATCGGAAATGACAGTTTGACCGCTTGGACAAAGTGACCCCCGGATAACTTGCGGCATGGCCACAGGGGATAGGGCAAACGTGGGGTTTGGCAGTTCTTTCATGGCTAACTCCTAATGGTTATGTGTCTCGGTGTGAGACAGGTCAAATCAAAAAATGCTGTAAAAAAGCCCCGGGGTCGGGGCTGCTGGTGAAAGGTCATTTGCCAACGCTCGGGAGCATGGGGCGAATATTCTGAAGACCTTCCAGCCAAGGCCGCGCGCCTGGCTTAAAGCGCAAACCACCCGGACTACTGGCCAGAGCCTTGGCAGTGCAACGCAAAATGCGCAAACACTGCTGGTTGAAACTCAAGGCTGTCGGAGTTTGTTTAATTTTTTTCATTTGCATATTTTGTGAGGCTGGGGTGACGCGCTTGTGTCAGTTAAGTGGCAGTTTTGTGACAGGAGAAGGCCTTGCTGACAGCTTCGCCAAGCTTTTTCGTGCTACGTTTTCAGGAGCTTATTACTCTTGTATTTATTAGGCTGAAGCCTTATTTGACACCTAAAAAATGCCACACCAAGCAATTTAGGAACGCTTTTCTCCGGAACTGAGTTCCGATCAACCTAGAAAAAGCAGTTGGATGCTCCCAAGTGCGACGCGTACGGCGCGCTCAGCAAGGCGAAACAACGACGCGGGCTTTTGTCCGCCAGGCGGAACAACACGGCTGGGCGGGTCGGGCGGGGCGCCATCGGGTGCCTAGCGTTGTCAGCCAAGAGGTGATCGCCAGCGACGCTCAAAAGCAGAACCTTCATGCGGTCTGCCAAAGGGCTGCGAGCGGTCAACTGCTTTTTCTAGGATCAACCGTTAACCGAGCGCGGTGCTTGGACCATGCGACCAGGCTTTGGAGTGAAAGGCGCGCGGTAGTGATGTATCAATCACCAAAAAAATGGCCAAGCGAAAGCTTGACCTATTTTTCAACGCCGCGCGTGATTTCACCCCAAAACCGCACGCGCATGCCGCAGACGCCGCGCGGTGGTTGATACCTGTTGATATCGGTAATTTGTCGGGTTAAGCTACGCTAACCCGATCTACGATTTACCCGTAGACCCGTACCCGCCCTCCCCGCGCGCACTGGCGGGAAAGTCTTGCACCAGATTGAACTCGGCCTGCACCACGGGCACGATCATCAGCTGGGCGATGCGCTCCATCGGCTCAATGGTGAAAGGGACGTCGCTGCGGTTCCACGCGCTCACCATCAATTGGCCCTGGTAATCACTGTCGATCAAACCAAGCAGGTTGCCCAGCACAATGCCATGCTTGTGGCCCAGGCCAGAGCGCGGCAGGATCAGTGCAGCGTAGCCTGGGTTCTGCAAATAAATCGCAATGCCTGTGGGTACCAGTTGCCAGGCGTTGGCGGCCAGCGTCAAAGGCGCGTCAAGGCAAGCCCGCAAGTCCAGCCCCGCGCTACCGGGTGTGGCGTAGGTGGGCAGCTTGCCTTGCAAGCGTGGGTCGATAATTTTGACGTCGATTTTCATGAGCTGTTCAAGACTTGGTTATGGTTTGTTGATGCGGCTGGCAATTTCTTTGACCAGCTGCCGTGCCAGCATCAGTTTGCTGGCTCTTGGCATGTCAGTCGCGCCCTGGCTGTCAACCAGCAGCAGCGCATTGTGGTCTTGACCGAAGGTGTCAGGGCCGATGTTGCCAACCAGCAGGGGGACATTTTTACGCAAGCGCTTGGCTTGGGCATTGTCAAGCAGGTCATGGCTTTCAGCGGCAAAGCCTACGCAAAATAATTTGCCATCTTTAGCTGCGGGTGATTGGGCCAGCGTTGCCAAAATATCCTGATTTTCAGAAAACGCGAGCTGCGGCGGCAAACCAGAGCCGTCTTTCTTGATTTTTTGATCAGAAGGCGCCGCAGGTCGCCAATCTGCCACTGCTGCAGTTGCTATAAATACAGTAGCATCTTGCGCCCGATTAATAACGGCTTCAAGCATATTTGATGCTGATTTCACATCAATTCTGGTTACCCCACGCGGTGTGGGCAGACTCACCGGCCCGGCTACCAACGTCACATCAGCCCCTGCTTCGCGCGCAGCCCGCGCTAACGCAAAACCCATTTTTCCGCTTGATAAATTGGTGATGCCGCGCACCGGGTCGATGGCCTCATAGGTCGGCCCGGCAGTGACCAGTACGCGCTGCCCCGCCAACACTTTGGGTGTAAAAAAAGCCAGGATGTCTTGCAGCAGTTCGTCTGGCTCGAGCATGCGCCCATCACCGGTTTCACCGCAAGCTTGAAAG
The DNA here is from genome assembly GCA_040400775.1 of Polaromonas sp. Classification (GTDB taxonomy): domain Bacteria; phylum Pseudomonadota; class Gammaproteobacteria; order Burkholderiales; family Burkholderiaceae_C; genus Polaromonas. The sequence continues at coordinate 8,312 of JBBAPP010000045.1, forward strand.
CCGCTGCCTACGCCCAGCACGGTTGCACCATCGCTTTGCAGTTGCGCCAAATTGCGCTGGGTAGCCGGATGCGCGTACATCTCCCGGTTCATGGCTGGGGCAATCAGCAGCGGTACGCAGTCGATGGGCCGGGCCAGGCACATCAAACTCAACAAATCATCCGCCCGGCCATGCAGCAACTTGGCCATGAAGTCAGCGCTGCACGGCGCAATCAACATCGCGTCGGCTTCACGGGACAAATTGATGTGCGCCATGTTGTTGTCTTCTCTAGAGTCCCATTGGCTGGTAAAGACCGGGCGACCAGACAAGGCTTGCATCGTCACGGGCGTGATGAACTGCTCTGCCGCCTCGGTCATCACGACCTGCACCGTGGCGCCAGCTTTGACCAGTGCCCGACACAGCGCGGCGGCTTTATAGCAGGCAATGCCACCTGATAGGCCTAAAACAAGGTGTTTGCCACGCAATTCAAGCGCCTCGCCAGCATCAGCAAAATTTATTGAAGAAGTCATGCCCAGCAATGTATCAGTTTGCAGAACGGGCGTGAGACAAAAGAGTCACCGCCTATAATTAACATTTCCCACCTGAGCGAGCGCAAGTTCGTGCCAAAAATGACTAAATTTGTCTTCGTCACCGGCGGTGTGGTGTCTTCCCTGGGCAAGGGAATCGCCTCAGCCTCTTTAGCTGCGATCCTTGAGTCGCGAGGCCTCAAAGTCACACTCATTAAACTCGATCCCTATCTGAATGTAGACCCTGGCACGATGTCGCCCTTTCAGCATGGCGAGGTTTTTGTGACCGACGACGGCGCTGAAACCGACCTTGATTTGGGCCACTATGAACGTTTCATTGAAACGCGCATGAAAAAAGCCAACAACTTCACCACTGGCCAGATTTACAAAAGTGTGCTCGAAAAAGAACGCCGGGGCGACTACCTGGGCAAAACCGTGCAAGTCATCCCGCATGTGACCAACGAGATTCAAGAGTTTGTGAAGCGCGGCGCAGGTTTTGAAACACCGCAGGCAGTCGACGTGGCGATCGTTGAAATTGGCGGGACAGTCGGCGACATTGAATCGCTGCCGTTTTTAGAAGCCGTGCGCCAAATGAGCTTGCGCCTGGGCGCTAACAACACCGCGTTTGTTCACCTCAGCTATGTGCCGTGGATAGCCGCTGCTGGCGAGCTGAAAACCAAACCGACCCAGCACACTGCCAAGCAGCTGCGTGAAATTGGCATTCAGGCCGACGTGTTGCTGTGCCGTGCTGACCGGCCGATTCCGCAAGAAGAGCGCGACAAAATTTCGCTTTTCTCCAACGTCCCCGAATGGGGGGTGATTTCGATGTGGGACGTGGACACCATTTACAAAGTGCCGCGCATGCTGCACGAGCAGGGTTTGGACGGCCTGATTTGTGACAAGCTGCGGCTGAATACGCCGCCAGCTAATTTAAAGCGCTGGGATGCCTTGGTGTATGAAACCGAGCACCCGAATAACGAAGTCAGTATTGCCATGGTGGGAAAATATGTTGAGCTGAGCGACAGCTACAAATCACTCAACGAAGCGCTGCGACATGCCGGTATGAAGAACCACGCCAAGGTGGTGATTGAGTACATTGATTCAGAAACTATCAACGATAGCAATGTGTCACGCCTGGCCAAATTTGACGGTATTTTGGTACCTGGCGGCTTTGGTGTGCGCGGTGTGGAAGGGAAAATTTGCGCAGCACGCTATGCGCGCGAGAACAAACTGCCTTATCTCGGTATTTGCTTAGGAATGCAAGTGGCGACGATTGAATTTGCACGTCATGTGGCGGGCTTCAAAGGCGCCAACAGCACCGAGTTTGACCCACAAACGCCGCACCCGGTGATTGCATTGATTACTGAGTGGAAAGACGCAGACGGTACGATCAAAACGCGGGACGAAAAATCAGACCTGGGCGGCACGATGCGCTTGGGTGCGCAAAGCTCCGACGTGGCCACTGGCACCCTGGCCTACAAAATTTATGGTGCTGTGGTGACCGAACGCCATCGCCACCGTTATGAGGCAAACGTGAATTACCTGGACCAGCTGCGTGCCAGTGGCTTGGTCATTTCGGCACTGACGCAGCGCGAACAATTGACTGAAATTGTTGAACTTCCGCAAACCCTACACCCCTGGTTTGTGGGTGTGCAGTTTCACCCTGAATTCAAGTCCACACCCTGGGCCGGCCATCCGCTGTTTAATGCTTACATCAAAGCTGCGCTAGATCATCAAGTTGAAGGCAAGGCACTGAAAGTGGTGGCGTAAGATGAAATTGTGCGGATTTGAGATTGGCCTAGACCAGCCTTTCTTTTTAATCGCAGGCCCCTGCGTGATTGAGTCTGAGCAACTGCAAATGGACACCGCTGGCACACTGCTGCAAATTACCAGAAGCTTGGGTATTCCGTTTATCTTCAAGTCCAGCTACGACAAGGCAAATCGCTCCAGTGGTACCACCTTTCGCGGGCCGGGCATGGATAAGGGGCTAGAAATACTCGCCAAGGTCAAGCGCGACTTGGGTGTCCCCATCTTGACTGACGTGCATTCAGAAGCACATGTTGCCCAAGTCGCTGCCATTGTGGACGTGCTGCAAACCCCAGCATTCTTGTGCCGCCAGACCGACTTCATCACAGCCGTTGCGCAATCGGGCAAGCCTGTCAACATCAAAAAAGGCCAGTTCCTCGCGCCCGGTGACATGAAAAACGTGATCGACAAAGCGCGCGCCGCCGCACGCGATAAAGGCCTGAGTGAAGACCGCTTCATGGCCTGCGAGCGTGGCGCGAGTTTTGGCTACAACAATCTGGTGTCTGACATGCGCAGCCTGGCCATCATGCGCGAGACACAAGCACCGGTGGTGTTTGATGCAACCCATTCGGTGCAATTGCCAGGTGGTAACGGCACCAGCAGCGGCGGTCAGCGTGAGATGGTGCCTGTGCTAGCGCGTGCCGCGGTGGCAGTTGGCGTGGCGGGTTTGTTTATGGAAACACACCCAGACCCCAGCAAAGCCATGAGCGACGGACCAAACGCGGTACCTTTAAAGCACATGAAAGCGCTGCTAGAGACCTTGCTTGAGCTCGACCGAGTGACAAAGAAAAACGGTTTTCTTGAAAATAATTTTGGAGTTTGATTCATGCCATCTGCCTACATCATTGCCAATGTCACAGTGACGAACCCGGAACAATACGCTGCATACAGAAAGCTCGCGTCCATTGCGGTGCAAGCCTACGGTGCAGAGTTTTGCGTGCGTGGTGGTGCGGTTGAAGTGCTCGAAGGCGACTGGACACCTGATCGGGCCGTGATCTTGAAATTTACGTCTATGGACAAGGCCAAGGCCTATTACCACTCGGCTGAATACACCGCCGCCATCCATGCACGGATGGGCGCAGCCGTGATGCGCATGGTGCTGGTTGAAGGCGTTTGATTTTTTAATTTTTTTGAAAGCAACTACATGAGTGCAATTGTTGATATCGTGGGCCGCGAAATTCTGGACAGTCGGGGCAACCCGACGGTTGAATGTGATGTGTTGCTGGAATCCGGCGTCATGGGCCGCGCGTCCGTGCCTTCTGGTGCTTCTACGGGCTCGCGAGAAGCGATTGAGCTGCGCGACGGCGACATGGGGCGTTACCTTGGAAAAGGCGTGCTCAAAGCGGTGGAGCACATCAACACCGACATATCAGAAGCCGTACTGGGTCTGGATGCGAGTGAGCAAGCGTTTTTAGACCGTACGCTGATTGACCTGGACGGTACCGATAACAAGTCTCGCTTGGGCGCTAATGCCATGCTGGCCGTCAGCATGGCGGTGGCGCGGGCGGCGGCTGAAGAAGCTGGCCTGCCGCTTTACCGTTACTTTGGCGGCAGTGGTGGCATGCAAATGCCGGTGCCGATGATGAACGTCATCAACGGCGGCGCACACGCCAACAACAACCTGGATTTACAGGAGCTGATGATTATTCCAGTCGGCGCACCCAGCTTTCGTGAAGCCGTGCGTTATGGCGCGGAAGTGTTTCATGCACTCAAAAAGATCATCAGCGATAAGGGCATGAGTATTGCTGTCGGCGACGAAGGCGGCTTTGCGCCAAACGTGGCCAACCATGAAGCCGCGATTCAAATGATTCTGGAAGCGATTGACAAGGCGGGTTTTGTAGCCGGTGAGCAGATTGCCCTGGGCTTGGACTGCGCAGCCAGCGAGTTTTATAAAGACGGCAAATACCTGCTGGGCGCTGAAGGCCTGAGCCTGGACGCGACGGAGTGGACCAACATCATGGCCACCTGGGTGGACAAATACCCCATCATCAGCATTGAAGACGGCATGGCCGAAGGCGACTGGGAAGGCTGGAAAATACTGACCGAACGCCTGGGCAAAAAAGTACAGTTGGTGGGTGACGACTTGTTTGTCACCAACACCAAGATTTTGAAAGAAGGTATTGACAAAAATATTGCCAATTCCATCCTCATCAAGATCAACCAGATCGGCACACTGACCGAGACCTTCGCGGCCATTGAAATGGCCAAACGTGCAGGCTATACCGCCATTATTTCGCACCGCTCTGGCGAAACCGAAGACACGACGATCGCCGACATTGCGGTGGGGACTAACGCTGGGCAAATTAAAACTGGCTCGTTGTCACGTTCTGACCGCATGGCCAAATACAACCAATTGCTGCGCATCGAAGAAGACTTGGGCGATGTGGCGACCTATCCAGGTCGTTCAGCTTTTTATAACTTGCGTTAAATGACCCCCAGGCTCGTCACTGCGTGTACTTCGCTTCCTCCCGAGAGGGGGGCGTTTTTTCTTGCAGTGGCCCGGCGAAAAAACCTCTAAAAACAACTCTTGATGGCAAACCGCGTTGTTTCCACTATTTTGATTGTGCTGCTGCTGATCTTTCACGCACAACTTTGGACGGGACGCGGGAGTATTACCAGTGTGCAAGAGATGCAGCAGCGGTTGACCGATCAGCAGGCGAAGAATCTGAAGTCACAGGCTCGTAATGACCAACTGGCCGCTGAAGTACGGGACTTGAAAGAAGGCCTGGAAATGGTCGAAGAAAAAGCCCGTTCAGAGCTGGGGATGGTCAAACCCAATGAGATTTTTGTTCAGGTCAGCAAATAACTATTGGACGCCTGCGGGCGGCGGTTGCTGTCTGTCAACTTGGGTGAAGATTTGCGCTGCATCCACCGGATCAAAAGCATGCTGGGCACCACAAAACTCGCAGGTCACACTGACTTTTCCTTGCTCGGCAATGACGCTTTCAACCTCATCGGTGCCCAAGCTGCGCAGCATATTGGCCACGCGTTCGCGCGAACAGCTACAGGCAAAGCTGGGCTTAAGAACTTCAAAGCGCGTCATCGGTTCTTGCCAAAACAGGCGGTGCAAAATCGTATCCGCATCGAGCGTTAAAAGTTCTTCACGCTTGAGAGTTGAGGCCAAGAGGGAGATGCGTTTGTAGTCTTCGTTCTTGCCAATTTCATCTTCATTGGCATCGCTGCGGCTCTGGCCTTGCAGGTTAGCCTGGCCTTTAACGGGCAAGCGCTGGATCAGTAAACCAGCCGCCACGTTGCCGTCAGCGGCCAATACCAGTTTGGTATCGAGCTGCTCACTTTGCAGCATGTAATGCTCCAGCACCTCGCTGATGTTTTCAATCTTTTCATGGCTGTCGCCAAACAAAGGCACCACGCCCTGGTAGGCCTGCTGCCCAGGAAATTTGTCCTTTGGGTCCAGCGTGATGGCGCAGCGGCCCTGGTTGTTGACATTCACCAGCTTGCTCAGAGAACTGCCGGGCTCCACCATGCCCGTCACAGTGGCGGTGGCACGCAAACTCAGGTCAGGTTGCACCTCAGCTACAGCCAATTTAACCGGCCCATCACCAAAAATTTGTAACACCAATGCCCCGTTGAACTTGATGTTGCTTTGCATCAGCGCACCAGCGGCCGTCATTTCTCCCAGCAGGTGTATCACCTCCATCGGGTAGCCGCCAACGGCTTGCCGACGCTTCAAAATCTCCTGCCAGGCGTCGGTCAATCGCACGAACATGCCACGTACCGGAAGCCCGTCGAAAATAAATTTATGCAGTTCAGACATTTATTCAGTTGTTAAGTTTCAAGCCAGTTTTTTGAGCCCGGCTTTATAACGGCGCGCATTATCCATATAGTGCTGCGCACTCATTTTTAAGCCCTCGATTTGTTCAGGTGACAGCATCCGGACCGCCTTGGCCGGGCTGCCGATGATCATCGATCCATCCGCAAACTCTTTGCCTTCGGTCACCAACGCCCCTGCACCGACCAGGCAATTATTGCCAATCTTCACGCCGTTCAGCACGATGGCACCAATGCCAATCAGCGAGTTGTTGCCTATCGTGCAACCGTGCAGCATCACCTGGTGACCGACGGTGACGCCCTCGCCAATCACCAGTGGCATGCCAACGTCGGCGTGCAACACACTGTTGTCTTGGACGTTCGAGCCTTTGCCTATTTGAATAGTTGAGGTGTCGCCACGCAGCACCGCACCAAACCAGATACTGGTGTTTTCAGCCAATACGACGTTGCCCATGATTTCGGCGCTGTCAGCCACCCAGGCACTGGGGGAGATAAAAGGGACGACGTCATCGAGTTGGTAGATAGCCATGCTGTTTTTTGAAGTGGTTATGAAATGATTGTAAGGACGCAAACTGTTGTTGCGGATCGGATCTGGTGTCCGATGCACAGCACCCGCGCATCTCCGATGGTGGAGGCTGGTTGAGCTGGCCTGCCAGCGCCGGATGAAGAAAATCCATACTTAACACACTTTAAGTGCCAAATACAGGTATCTTAAGTGTCTATATTCCATCCCATTCGGGGACAAGCAGCCCGATTTAACCTAGAAAAAGCAGTTGGATGCTCCCGAGTGTGCCCCGCTCGGCGCGTTC
>JBBAPP010000046.1:0-15200 GCA_040400775.1 Polaromonas sp.
GGCTGCCCAAGCGCCCGCCTGTGACCTACACCACCTTTCAAGCGCGGGACCTGGGTGGCGACACGGCAGAGCTCTTCAAAAATGCCGCGCGCGAAGCATTTGAACGCTTCAAACCCAAAGCCATGCTGGTCGGTGCATCCTGCACAGCAGAGTTAATTCAAGACGACCCGGGGGGCTTGGCCAAAGCGCTTGATTTGCCGATTCCTGTGGTGGCGCTTGAACTGCCCAGCTACCAGCGCAAAGAAAACTGGGGTGCGTCTGAGACGCTTTACCAATTGGTGCGCACGCTGGCCAAACCCAAAACCGAACACGCCCCAAACAGCCGCAAAAGCTGCAATATCCTAGGCCCCACCGCACTCGGCTTCAGGCATCGCGATGATCTGCGCGAGATCACCGGCCTGCTCGGCCAATTGGGCGTTGACATCAATGTGGTGGCACCGCTAGGTGCAACGCCAGCTGACATGGCGCGCTTGGGCAATGCTGATTTTAATGTCGTGTTGTACCCAGAAATTGCATCTGTAGCCGCCCAATGGTTGACCCGTACCTTCGGTCAGCCAGCCACAAAAATAGTACCGATTGGTTCGGGCGCCACCCGCGACTTCATCGAGGAAGTGGCGCAACTGGCCGGTATTGATGCGCGTAAAGTTCTGGCCAGTGCCGATGCCCGGGCACCGTGGTACGCCAAGTCAGTCGACTCAACCTACCTGACCCACAAGCGCGTCTTTGTATTCGGCGACGCCACCCACGCCGTGGCGGCAGCCCGAATTGCCAGCCGCGAACTGGGCTTTACCGTGGTTGGCTTGGGCACGTACAGCCGCGAACATGCACGCGAGGTGCGCGAAGCCGCCAAGCTCTACGGGATTGAGCCCTTAATCACCGACGACTACCTTGAGGTAGAAGCCAAAGTTGCTGAGCTGCAACCCGAATTGGTATTGGGCTCGCAAATGGAACGCCATATCGCTAAACGCCTGGGCATCCCTTGCGCGGTAATTTCAGCGCCCGTGCACGTACAAGACTTCCCGGCGCGTTACTCACCGCAAATGGGTTTTGAAGGCGCAAACGTGATGTTTGACACCTGGGTTCATCCCCTCATGATGGGTTTGGAAGAGCATCTGATTGGCATGTTCAGGGGCGATGCCGAGTTTCATGAAGACGCTAGCCCATCGCACTTGGGCAAATCAGCCGCCAAGCTGCAAGCCAGCGAAGCCATTTCAAGCGCCGCCAAAACGTCAGCCGAGGCTATTGAACAGTCAGCAACTACGGTGGCTAACGCCGTTTGGGCCGCCGAGGCTGAAAAAGAACTCAAGAAGATTCCGTTTTTCGTACGCGGCAAGGCTCGCCGCAATACCGAAATGTATGCAAGGGACAAGGGCCTGCCCATCATCACTATTGAGACACTCTACGATGCAAAAGCTCATTACAGCCGCTGATTCAAAAGCGGCTACACAGTCAACGCCCATTCGGGTGGTTGTCGTGACAATGGACACCCACCTAGCGAGTTCGACCCAGCGCGCGCATGCATCGCTGATGCGCGAGATCCCAGGCCTGCACCTGTCCATGCATGCCGCATCCGAATATGCAGGCAATGATGCGGCCATTGCACGCTGCAAAGCCGACATTGCGCAAGCCGACATCGTGGTGGCGGGCATGCTGTTTCTGGAAGACCATTTCCTGCCGATCCTGGACGACTTGCGCGCCCGGCGCAACCATTGCGACGCAATGATCTGTATGGCCTCAGCGGCTGAAGTCGTCAAGCTGACGCGGCTCGGAAAATTCGACATGGACAAGCCTGCCAGTGGGCCGATGGCACTGCTGAAAAAATTACGTGGAAACAAAGAAAAAGCCGCTACGGGTGGCGCTGCACAAATGAAAATGCTACGCCGCATTCCGCAAATGCTGCGCTTCGTCCCTGGTACTGCGCAAGACGTGCGTGCATATTTCATGACACTACAGTACTGGCTGGGTGGCTCAGACGAGAACATGTTCAACCTGATTCGCCATGTGGTGGATCGCGGTGCCGATGGCCCGCGCAGGGGTCTGCGTGGGTTGGTCAAGGTGCCGCCGCCGGTCGAATACCCTGAAGTCGGTGTGTATCACCCCCGCATGCCGGGTCGCTATTCTGAAGACGCAACCGCGCTGCCGTCACTGCCAGCTCACGAGGTCAAAGGCACCGTCGGTGTGCTGGTACTGCGCTCCTATTTGCTGTCACTCAACGCAGGCCACTACGACGGCGTGATTGCCGCGCTGGAGTCTCGCGGCCTGCGGGTAGTGCCCGCTTTCGCTGCTGGCCTTGATTCACGCCCGGCGATTGACGCTTTCTTTTTCAAAGACGGCCATGTGGTCGTGGACGCCGTGGTGTCACTGACTGGTTTTTCACTGGTCGGTGGCCCAGCCTACAACGATGCCAAGGCGGCTGAAGAAGTACTTGCCAAGCTGGATGTGCCGTATGTCGCTGCGCACCCGGTTGAGTTTCAAAATCTGGAGCAATGGGGCGGCTCTGAACGTGGGTTGCTGCCAGTCGAAAGCACCATCATGGTGGCCATCCCCGAGCTGGACGGTGCGACCAGCCCTATCGTCTTCGGCGGTCGCCCTGGCACTGCGGGCGTCACTTGCACGGGTTGCCATCACGCCTGCACCTTCAAAGCCAGTGACACAGCCCAAGACATGCAGTCATGCCCAGAGCGCGCCTTGATGCTTGCCGCCAGGGTTAGCAAGTTGATTGCCTTGCGCCGCACTGAAGTCGCCCAACGCAAAGTGGCCGTGGTCATTTTCAATTTTCCGCCCAACGCAGGCAACATCGGCAGCGCCGCTTACCTGTCAGTATTTGAATCGCTGTTTCACACGTTGACAGCTATGAAAGCGCAAGGCTACACAGTCGATTTGCCAGACTGCGTTGACAGATTGCGGGACAGCATTCTCAAAGGCAATGCCGCAGAGTACGGCGCCGACGCCAACGTTCACACCTTGATCACGGCAGACGACCATGTCAAGCGTGAGCGCTGGCTGAAAGAAATCGAAGCCCAATGGGGCTCAGCACCTGGCAAGCAACTGAGCAATGGAAGTGCCATCATGGTGCTGGGCAAACAGTTTGGCAACGTCATGATCGCTGTGCAACCCTCCTTCGGTTACGAGGGCGACCCGATGCGCTTGTTGTTTGAAAAAGGCTTGTCACCGACCCATGCGTTTTCTGCTTTCTACCGTTATTTGCGAGAAGACTTCAAAGCCAATGCGGTGCTGCACTTTGGCACGCACGGCGCGCTTGAATTCATGCCCGGAAAACAAAGTGGTATGTCGGGCTCATGCTGGCCTGATCGCCTGATAGACGACTTACCCAACGTTTACCTTTATGCTTCCAACAACCCATCCGAAGGAGCTATTGCCAAACGCAGGTCAGGCGCAACCCTCATCAGTTACCTGACGCCACCGATTGCTCAAGCGGGTTTGTACAAAGGCCTGAATGATCTGAAAGCTTCCATCGAACGCTGGCGAACCATGGAGCCAGAAGCGGCAGATCGCGGCGAATTCTCTATTTTGCTGCAAGCGCAAGCAGCGGAGCTTAATCTGGCAGATGCTGAGCCGGCATGGGACATAACAAATGGCGGTGACGCAGATGCCAGAGTGGCTCTGCTAGCCGCACACATGCTGGAGCTGGAGTACACGCTGATTCCGCATGGCCTGCACGTAGCTGGGCGCGCACCAAGCGCACTGGAGCGTGTCGACATGCTGCTAGCCATGGCCGATGCATCGCACGGCAAACAACTGCCTCGCGCAGCCGTAGAGTCACTTGTGGCCGGCAATACCGTTCAGCTGGCAATAAAAGCAGGTGCCATGGGCCACGATGCGCTGTCGGTGTCGCTGATGGGCGAGCTGCACAGTGCCAATGCCATGCTGGCCAAAGACACAGAAGTCAGCGCCATGCTGCTCGCACTCGATGGACGTTACATCCGCCCAGCCCCTGGCGGCGATATTTTACGAACGCCAGCGGTGCTGCCGACGGGTCGCAACATGCACGGCTTTGACCCGTTCCGCATCCCAAGCAGTTTTGCCGTCAAAGATGGTGCCAAGCAAGCGCAGCTGCTGCTAGATCGCCACATGCAAGACGGGAATGCCCTGCCTGAATCCATCGCGATGGTTCTGTGGGGCAGCGACAACCTTAAAAATGAAGGCGCTCCGATTGCCCAGGCATTGGCACTAATGGGGACACTGCCGCGCTTTGACAGCTATGGCCGTATCGCAGGTGCCACACTGATTCCGCTGTCTGAGCTCGGTCGCCCGCGGATTGACGTCGTGATCACGCTGTCGGGGATATTCCGCGACTTGATGCCGCTGCAAATCAAGCTGCTGGCTGAAGCTGCCTTTCTGGCTGCATCAGCAGACGAACCACTGGAGATGAACTGGATTCGCAAACATGCACTGGCTTACCAGCAAGAGCATGGCTGTACGTTAGAGATCGCCTCATTAAGGGTTTACGGCAATGCCGAAGGCGCTTATGGCTCGAACGTCAACAACCTGGTTGAAAGCAGCCGCTGGACGGACGAAGGTGAGCTGGCTGAAACCTACACCCGCCGTAAAGGCTTTGCCTATGGCCGAAGCGGGCGTGCCGTGCAGCAAACAGCGATGCTCAAAAGCGCGCTGGCCGACGTGCAGTTGACCTATCAAAATCTTGACTCAGTAGAGCTGGGCGTGACGACGGTTGACAACTACTTCGACACGCTGGGCGGTATCACCCAAGCCGTGAAAGTTACCAAGGGTGGCAACACCCCTCCTGTTTACATAGGCGACCAGACCAAAGGCGGTGGCGCAGTTCGCTCGCTGAAGGAACAAGTCGCGCTGGAAACCCGCACCCGCATGCTCAACCCCAAATGGTACGAAGGCATGCTGGAGCACGGTTACGAAGGCGTACGCCAGATTGAAGTACATCTCACCAACACCATGGGCTGGTCGGCCACTACAGGGCAAGTACAGCCCTGGGTTTACAAAGAATTGTCTGAAACGTTCTTGCTGGACCCCGTGATGCGTGACCGCTTGGCCAAGCTTAACCCCACCGCATCGATGCGCGTGGCCAGCCGATTGATTGAAGCATCGACCAGAAACTACTGGCAACCCGACGCTGAAACCCTGGCCGCACTGCGACTGGCCAGCGACGAACTTGAAGATCGCCTGGAAGGCGTTTATACCGACACCCTTGAAGGAGCTACCGCATGAGTACAACAACCGTTCCGTTTCCCAGCATCAAAAGCCGAGGTGAGCGTACCAAAATTCAACTCGACGGTGAGGGCAGCCTGCAGGTTCAACTTGACCCAAATTTGAAAATCGGCAATGCGAAAGTATTTGCCATTTACGGCAAGGGCGGTATTGGCAAAAGCACCACCTCTTCAAACCTCTCGGCTGCCTTTTCCAAAATGGGTAAACGGGTGCTGCAAATCGGCTGCGATCCAAAGCACGACTCAACCTTTACGCTGACCAAAAAAATGCTGCCCACGGTGATTGACGTGTTGGAATCTGTTGACTTTCACGCAGAAGAGTTGCGCGTAGAGGACTTTGTTTTTCCTGGCTATAACGGTGTGATGTGTGTTGAAGCCGGTGGCCCGCCAGCAGGTACCGGCTGTGGTGGCTATGTGGTCGGCCAAACCGTCAAACTGCTGAAAGAACACCACTTGCTGGAAGACACCGATGTGGTAATTTTTGACGTACTGGGTGATGTGGTGTGCGGCGGTTTTGCGGCTCCGCTACAACATGCCGACCGCGCACTCATCGTCACCGCCAACGACTTCGACTCAATTTTTGCCATGAACCGCATTGTTCAAGCGATTGGTGCCAAAGCGAAAAACTACAACGTGCGCTTGGGTGGCGTGATTGCCAATCGCAGCAAAGACACTGACCAGATTGATAAATACAACAACCAAATTGGCTTGAAGCTGGCGGCGCACTTCCCAGACCTGGATGTGATTCGCCGCAGCCGCTTGAAAAAATGCACGCTGTTTGAAATGGAGTATTCGCCAGAGTTAGAAGCGGTACAAAAAGAATACATGCGCTTGGCGGCCTCGCTTTGGCTGGGCACAGAACCACTCAACGCAGTGCCCATGAAAGACCGCGATATTTTTGACCTGTTGGGCTTTGATTGAAAGACAGTAACGTGGATACAGCGACCTACACCAGCCGACGCAGCCAGATCGAAGACTACTTCGATCGCACTGCTGTGCAAGCTTGGGAGCAACTCACCTCGGATGCACCTGTCGGCCGTATCCGCACCACGGTTCGCGCAGGCCGCACAAAAATGCGCGAAACTTTATTGTCGTGGCTGCCAGAGGATATGCGCGGCAGGCGACTCCTGGACGCAGGTTGCGGCACAGGCGCATTGGCCTTCGAAGCTGCGTGCCGCGGTGCTGACGTTGTAGCGATTGATCTGTCGCCCAAGTTGGTCGACCTGGCTCGCCAGCGCATGCCTGCAGCATTTGTACACGGCTCACTCGACTTTCACAGTGGCGATATGCTGGACGCCAAACTTGGCAACTTCGACCATGTAGTGGCGATGGACTCTATCATTCACTATGAGACCAAAGACGCCGTCACCGCTTTGTCGCGCCTGGCAGAACGCACCTCGACGTCGATTGCATTTACTTTTGCGCCACGCACGCCCTTGCTGGCGATTATGATTTCTGTAGGCAGACTTTTGCCAAAAACCAACCGCGCCCCGTGGCTAGAGCCCATGGCCAAAGAAAAACTCTTGCAGATGATGGCGCAAGACGGAGAGCTGAAAGCTTGGCAGAACAGCCGTGACGCACGCGTGTCTAGCGGCTTTTATAAATCACAAGCAATGGAGTGGATACGTTTGTGAAACTCCCCAGCTTTAAAAACGGCATTCGCCGCATCCCCATGCAGTATCTGCCTTTTGCAGATGCAGCAAGTGCGGGCCTGCCAATGGCTCGTTTGCTGAGGTTGTCTTTGTTTCAAGTCACGGTGGGTATGTCAGCGGCGCTGATGGTTGGCACGCTCAACCGCGTGATGATTGTTGAGCTGGGTGTTGCCGCCTGGCTGGTGGCTTTAATGGTGGCTATTCCACTGCTGGTCGCGCCGTTTCGAGCTGTTACTGGCTTTCGTTCAGACACGCACCGTTCAGCCTTTGGTTGGCGGCGTGTGCCTTTCATCTGGACCGGTACCATGCTGCAATTTGCGGGCTTGTCGTTCATGCCTTTTGCGCTGCTGGTGCTGTCAGGTCAAGGGGAGGTACGAACGCCTGACTGGCTGAACCAAGCCATTGCTGGTTTGTCGTTTTTATTGGTCGGTATTGGTTTGCAAACCTCGCAAACCGCTGGCTTGGCGCTGGCCACCGACTTGGCTGATGAGCCAACGCGTCCTAGGGTTGTAGCGCTGATGTATGTCATGCTGCTGCTGGGTATGGTGGGTAGCAGCTTTGCGTTCAGCCTCATGCTGCAAGACTTCACACCTAAGAAAATGATTCAAATCGTACAAGGACACGCGATTTTGACATTGGTGTTAAATGCCATCGCTTTGTGGAAACAAGAAGCTCGTGACCCCGCGCGAGCCGCCGCCTTGAAATTAGAACCCGTCCCTGTTTTTAAAGATGCATGGCAGCGCTTTATCAGCCATGGTAAGGCGCGCAGATTTCTGTTGATGCTGGCGCTTGGAACAGCGGCCTTTAATATGCAAGACATTGTTTTAGAGCCTTATGGCGGCGAGATTCTCAAGCTGTCTGTCAGTGCTACCACCATGTTGACGGCGCTACTGGCAAGTGGTTCGCTGATGGCCTTTGCCGTGGCGTCGCGCAAACTGTCTAACGGAATTGACCCGTGCAGGTTGGCCGCCTATGGTGTGGTGTGCGGCTTGCCCGGCTTTTCAGCTGTTATTTTTGCTGCACCGCTGGACGCCACATGGATGTTTTACTTTGGTGTGTTTTCTATTGGCTTTGGTGCCGGTCTGTTTTCAGTCAGTACCCTGGCTGCTGCCATGACTATGGAGCGCAAGGAATTTATTGGCCTAGCGCTGGGTGCTTGGGGGGCAGTTCAGGCCACGGCAGCAGGCCTGTCAATTGCCTTTGGTGGCGCAGTGCGCGACTTTGTGTCGAGCCTGGCGCTGCAAGGCTCGCTTGGCCCGGCGCTGGCCGTGCCTGTCACGGGATACAGCTTTGTTTACTACACCGAAATTTGCCTGCTCTTTGTCACGTTGGCTGTCATTGGCCCGCTGGTCCGGCGCGCCACGCTGCCAACAGCCAGTCAGCCAGCCAAAGCAGAACGCTTTGGTCTGGCCGATCTGCCTGGCTGACGTATTTTTAGTTAATTTTTACGCCCTGTTTTAAACATTTAAGCAAGAAACTGCTACTTTTTAGGAGAACCACCATGCAAGTAGGCGCCATCACTGGATACGTTGATTTAGCGCAGATCATTTTGTATCTGTTCTGGATATTTTTTGCCGGTATCATTTTTTACTTGGTGCTTGAAAACCACCGTGAAGGCTACCCAATGGAGTCCGAAGGCCGACCTGGTTCTGCGCCGGTGACGGGGTGGCTCATTCCTGCGCCAAAAACCTTCAAACTTGCCAATGGCAAGGAGGTGACTGTGCCTGAGCTTGACCGCCCAGAGCCGCCTGTCAACACCCGCCGCGACGGCCTGTCCATCGGTAATCCGTACATTCCGACTGGCGACTTGATGACCTCGGGTGTGGGCGCAGGCGCCTACGCAATGCGCGCCGACATTCCAGACATGGACCTGCACGGTCAACCTATTATTCGTCCGTTACGTGTGTTGACCGGTTTTGACGTTTCTAAAAACGACACCGATCCGCGCGGTCTTCCAGTATTGGGTGCTGACAATAAAGTCGCTGGTAAAGTGATTGATATGTGGGTGGACACCTGCGAGATGCTATTTAGGTTTGTTGAAGTTGAGCTGACAGGCAGTGCCAGGCGCGTGTTGTTACCGGTGCCGTTTGCGCGCATCAAAAGTGACAGCGTGAAGGCTCACAGCATTTACGCAGCACAATTTACCAATGTGCCCACCACCAAAGACGCTGATAAGGTCACGCTGCTGGAAGAAGAAAAAATCAGCGCTTATTACGGTGCAGGTACTTTGTACGCTGACCCGATGCGCGCGGAGCCGCTTTTGTGAACCTGAACGGGAACATCAAAAGTAACGCGCACGAGCATGAGTTTGAGGCAGCCCATGGGTTGCCTGAACCGCTGCCAAAAGGCGAAAGTATTTTGTGGCAAGGTGCGCCAGACTTTTACGACCTCGCTATTCGCGTCTTTCACATCAGAAAAGTTGCAATTTACTTTGCTGTGCTGATTGCTGCAAGAGGTGTTTTTCTGGCTACATCCAATACAAATTCAATGGCAACATTGATGGGCATGTTGATACCCGCAGTCTTGGCGGTTACTGCGCTTGGCGCGCTGGCCATATTGGCTTGGTTAACCGCCCGTACCACCGCATACACCCTGACTGATCAGCGTGTCGTGATGCGTATTGGTATCGTGCTGACCTTGACATTTAATTTACCTTTTAAACGCATTGAAACTGCAGGTTTGCAGCTTACATCCAAAGGTTTTGGAGATATTCCGCTGGTGCTGAGCGGCGGCGACCGAATTGGCTGGTTGAATCTGTGGCCACATGCCAGAGCTTGGCGCATTGCCAAACCAGAGCCCATGCTTCGCTGCGTGCCGAATGCAAAAACTGTAGCCATCCATTTACAAAGCGCTTGGGCACGCGCAACGGGTAACAGCGCCTCTGTCACGCCAATCAATGGAGTAGCCAACCCTCATCATTCGGGCGGGCAGTCAGGCGCTCACTTTGCTAACAAAACCTTTTAATATGAATGTAGTTGTAGTCCCTGTCATTTCCGACAAGTCCAAGAGGCCCGACACGTTTCCTCGTTGGGTGCTTTGGTCAACTGCCTTTTTGCTGCTGTTTACCCTGGGTGGCGTAGCGCTGGTTCGCATCACTGGCAATGGGCCTGACCAGCTTGCCGCCGCCACGGTTGCTGAGCGGCTGCTGAGGTTTGAAGACCGTGCCGACGGCGGCGTCGCTGTCATTGATGGCGAAACTGGCAAGCTGCTGACAGTCATGACCGGCGAGCAAGGCTTTTTGCGTGGCGCGGTACGCGCCTTGGCAAGGGATCGTATCGCCCGAAAGATTGGCTCAGAGCAGCCGTTTAAATTGATCTCCCGCATCGATGGAAGGTTAACCCTGTTTGACCCCGTCTCCGGCCAACGGGTCGACCTAGAATCATTTGGGTTAAACAACGCAGCAGTTTTCGCGCCCTTTTTGACCTTGCAGCCGCAAGGCAATCCGTAACTTCAAATTTAGCCATTTAGGGAATGCATCATGCAAGCGACAGCCACCGTCAACACCTCCGCATCAGCTGCGCTGAAGGCCAAGCAAGACACGCTGCTAAGTCCACGCTTTTATACGACTGATTTTGCAGCTATGGATAAGATCGACGTGTCGTCCTTGCGGTCCGAATGGGACAACATGCTGGCCGAGTATGAGGGCGACAACAACCACGACCATTTTCAACGCACACCTGAGTTTGCAGTTGAAGTGGCCGAGCACTTTTCAAAAGTTACGCCTGAACTGCGGCAAGAATTCATTGAATTTTTAATCAGTTCACTGACGTCAGAATTTTCCGGTTGTATTTTGTACAACGAGATTCAAAAAAATGTAACAAACCCCGATATCAAGGCGCTGATGCGCTACATGGCGCGTGACGAGTCTCGCCATGCAGGCTTTATCAACCAGTCCCTGAAAGATTTCGGCTTAGGGCTGGATTTAGGCGACTTGAAGCGCACCAAGTCATACACTTACTTCAAGCCCAAGTACATCTTTTACGCAACCTATTTGAGCGAAAAAATCGGTTACGCGCGTTACATCACCATTTTTCGGGAGCTTGAGCGCAATCCGGACAAACGGTTTCACCCTATCTTCAGGTGGTTCGAGCGTTGGTGCAATGATGAGTTTCGCCATGGTGAATCGTTTGCACTCATCATGCGTGCCCAGCCGCATTTGCTCAAGGGTTTAAATGTGCTCTGGATTCGCTTTTTCTTGCTCGCGGTTTATGCCACTATGTATGTGCGTGACCACACCCGCCCTGAACTCAAAGCCGCAATGGGTTTGAACCCAACAGCCTATGACTACGAGGTATTTCGTATCACCAACGACATCACAAAACAGGTTTTTCCGGTGTCGCTGGACATCGACCACCCAATGTTTCGTAACGGCATGACGCGCTTGTTTGCGGCACAAGCCGGCCTGACGGCAGCCAAGGCGCAAGGTGGGTTAACCGGTTGGCTCAAGCAGGGCTACTGGGCAGCCGTCGGCAGCGTAAGCTTTGTGCGGCTGTACTTTTTGCCAATGAAGCACCATGCGTTGCCTGCGCAAATCCGCATGCAGCCGATTTGGTAACTTAGTGCGTGACGCCCGATCAACTCAGCCATTTTTTTAAACATGCTTGATTTGGTCATTCCCGCCTTTTTTTCTATTTTTGTCTGGTGGTTTGCCACCGGTCTGGTGCTGCTGCTCGATGGCTTGCCGCGCACCACGTTTGCTTGGAGTGTTTTGATTTCATCGCTACTGGCCATCGCTGCACTGTATGGTTTGGCGCACACCGCGGGCCAGACCAGTGTCTTGAACGCCTATTGTGCTTTTGCCTGTGCCCTGCTGATTTGGGGCTGGCACGAACTGACTTTTCTAACTGGCTGGTTGACGGGCCCACGCCAAGTGGTCTGCACGGCGGGAAACGGCTGGCCTCGCTTCACCCAAGCCGTGGCGGCTATTTTGTGGCATGAATTAGCTATTGTGGCAGTTGGGATGTTGATTTTTGCTATCACTTGGGGAGAATCCAACCAAGTTGGCGCGTGGACTTTCGCGGTGCTCTGGGGCATGCGCACCAGCGCTAAATTGAATTTGTTTTTTGGTGTGCGTAATTTATCAGAAGAGTTTTTGCCCGCCCACTTGACGTACATGGGCAGCTACTTTAAGCGGCGCAATATGAATGGGTTCTTTCCGCTAGGCTTGTTCGTGGCGTTCGCTGTTCTAGCCTGGATGTTGTTTGCCTTACCCGGCGCGCCGCAGGCGCAGGCCGTCGGCTTGATTTTGGTAGCGACCATGCTCGCCATGGCCATTTTGGAGCATTTTCTCCTGGTACTGCCCCTGCCATCAACGGCATTGTGGCGCTGGGCCTTGCGTAATCGCACACCGCCCAGCGCAGCCAATACTGGTGGCCCGGTGGCAGCGACTGACTCAGTAGGTCCCTAGATGACAACTTTTAATACGCCCCTTTCGCCTTTGAATTTGGCGACCCTCACGCCTTCACCAGGCTTTATAGCCCAAGGCTCGGGCGCAGGCCCGGCCGGTGAGCAAACGGCCATCGTGGTCGGTTCAGGCTTTGGCGGCCTGGCCGCAGCCATTCGCTTGAGCGTCATGGGCTACAACGTTACGGTGCTTGAAAAGTTGGACGGACCGGGCGGGCGCGGCTACGTACGCAAGCAAGACGGCTTTGTGTTTGATGGTGGCCCCACCATTGTGACCGTGCCGTTTTTGTTTGAAGAGCTCTGGGCGCTGTGCGGTAAAAAGTTTTCTAATGACGTTGAACTTCGCCTGATGGATCCGTTTTACCGCGTACGCTTTCATGACGGCACACACTTTGACTACTGCGGCGACCCAGAGCGTATGCGCGCAGAGGTGGTCCGCATCAGCCCTGACGATGCTGACGGGTTTGACCGCTTTGTACTTGAAGCCGACAAGTGCTACCGCTTGGGCTTTGAAACGCTGGGTTGCAAAGCCTTTGACAGCATCGGAGACTTGGTAGCTGCCTTGCCCGCCATGATGAAAATGAAAGCTTGGCGCAGCATGTTTGGCTTGGTATCCAGCTACCTCAAACACCCCAAGCTGCAAATGGCTATGAGCCTGCAAACCTTGCTTATTGGCGGGAATCCGTTTTCAGTCACGGGCGTTTATAGCCTGATCAACGCGTTGGAGCGGCGCTTTGGCGTCTATTCTGCAATGGGCGGCACAGGGTCGATCATCAACGGCATGTGCAAATTGCTCAACGACCGAAACGTGCCCGTGCGCTACAACGCGGAGGTGCGAAAAATTGTGGTGGAAGGTGGCCGTGCAACAGGTGTTGAATTGGCCAATGGGGAAAGATTGGCTGCTGACATCGTGGTGTGCAATTCAGACACGTCATGGACGTACAAAAACCTGATTGCGCCCGAGTACCGCCGCCACTGGACCGACAGGAAAATTGAAAACGGTAAGCATTCTATGAGCTTGTTCGTTTGGTACTTTGGCACCAACCGCCAATATAAGGACGTACCGCACCACACCATGGTGCTGGGCCCGCGCTATGAGGGCCTGTTGACCGATATTTTTAAAAACCACAAGCTGACAGATGACTTCAGCCTGTATTTGCACCGCCCCAGCGCCACCGACCCATCAGTGGCACCCGAAGGTTGCGACTGCTTTTATGTATTGGCTCCCGTCCCGCACCTTGACAGCGGCACCAACTGGGCCAGCCAAGCTGAGCCGTACAAGCAGGCGGTGTGCAAGCGGCTTGAAGAAACACTGTTGCCAGACCTTGGCAAACACGTTATCAGCTCGCACGTCATGACGCCGCAGCATTTTCATGATGACCTGCTGTCTTACAAAGGCGCTGCATTTGGGCTGGAACCCGTTTTGCTGCAAAGCGCATGGTTTCGCCCCCACAACCGCAGCGAGGATATTGAAAACCTTTTCATGGTCGGTGCCAGCACCCACCCCGGTGCAGGCATGCCCGGCGTACTGATGTCAGCCAAGGCACTGCAAACGGTGATTCCTGAAATTCGAAGCATCGCCAAAGCCTAAACCGCCCAGCCTAAATCTCCAAATTAATGCTTATGCTCCAAGCCCAGCCGTCAGTGGTCACGCCATCTTCATCCAGCGCAGCCGCGCAACTCAACGCCAAGCACGGCTTTGACTACCAAGCCTGCCAGGAGCTGATGCGCGGTGGCTCTAAAACATTCTTTGCCGCTTCACGCCTGTTGCCTGGCCGCGTGCGCGGCCCAGCCATTGCGCTGTATGCCTTTTGCCGTGTGGCCGACGATGCGATCGACTTTAGCGATGACCGCGTCACTGCGCTGGCAGACCTGAATGAGCGACTGCGCCGCGTGTATGCCAACGACCCGATGGCATACGAGCCCGACAGGGCGCTTGCCGCCGTGGTGCGTGAGTTCGACTTGCCCCTAGAGCTTGTCGCCGCCCTGCTCGAAGGCTTTGAGTGGGATGCGGAAGGCCGGCGCTACGAAACCATTGAAGATCTTCAGGCGTACGGCGCGCGGGTTGCTGGCAGTGTCGGTGCGATGATGGCCGTGGTGATGCGCACCCGCAGCGAGCAAGCCCTGGCCAGAGCCTGCGACCTGGGTGTGGCCATGCAATTGACCAATATTGCCCGCGACGTGGGCGAAGACGCACGCTTTGGTCGTCTGTACCTGCCGCTGGCATGGATGCGGGAAGCCGGACTAGACCCTGACGTTTGGCTGCAAAACCCTGTGTTTGATAAGCGTATTGCAGGTGTCATAGCGCGCCTGATCAAGGCTGCTGATGTGCTGTATCAGCGGTCTGAACACGGCATTGCTCAGCTGCCACGCGATTGTCGGCCGGCTATTCGTGCTGCACGGCTGGTCTATGCCGAGATTGGCCGCGAACTTGAAAAAGCCGGGCTAGACTCTGTCAACCATCGAGCAGTGGTCTCCGGCAAACGCAAACTCGCCTTGTTGGCCCGAGCCAGCGCTGCTGTATTGTTAGCGCCAGCAGACCCAAATCTGCACTTTTCTGCCCTGCCAGCCAACCAGTTTTTAGTCGCCGCAGCCAAGCTACCCGCCGGCGATACCCCGCCCCCAACCGGCCAAAGCAAACGTCGTAGCTTTGAAGAACGGGCGCGCTGGACGGCAGAGCTTTTTGAGCGCTTAGAACGCGCCGACCAGGCCAAAGGAGCCTCAGCCCAAGAGCAAGCAGCCGCCTATGCAAAATCCCATGGCCACGCAGCGCCGCGCGAGATGGCCAATCAAGCCTAAGAGATGATAGCCAACGACTATCTAATGGCCATCAAAGTGCTACTTTTAGTGGCAGCGGGCGGCGGCTTTGTCTGGTGGCAATTGCGCGACCTGTCAAAAGAAAAAGCCCGCCGCATTGAAAGCGAAAAAAAACAGCCGCCAA
>JBBAPP010000047.1:0-12865 GCA_040400775.1 Polaromonas sp.
TCGCCAACATGTTTTAGAGAATACGCTTGTAAACGCTCAGTAGAAACGCCAAGACGCACAAGCTCCACTTTTAGTAATTCGTATGGCGAGGGCTGCACCTCGCTCTCATCAACAGGCATTCCTTGATCTACAAATTCGTTATCAACCCACACTTCGTAATCTTCACTTTCAAATACTTGGCGCTCTTCGTTGGGCCTTAGCTCTGCAAATGATTTGCCGAAGTTGATGTCTGCAATTTGATCAAGCGCGTTTGTAAGTCTTGTGTGCTCAGCCGCGCTCTCATGTTGTTTCCGCCGGTCAGACGCGACCTGCGCGACCAACCAGCGGACCAATAAACCGATTGCCGTAAAATAGGTATTAATTTGCTGCTTTTGCGCGTTTGACGCAGCAAACCACGAAACAAAATCGCTGTCCCTAGTACTGATGCGAAGCAGTGGTATGCCAAGCCTGTCCAGCAGCACCGTTTTGAGGCGATCTCTTGCAACCGCCGCGTATTCATCATGCTGCGCTCCGTCAAACTCTATCGCCAACACGGGCTTTGGAAACGGACGAGAACTGTACACAACAGCATCTACAGACGAGTCTTTAATGAACTGTGCAGATTGCGGAGACAACAGAGTCATATCTGGTTCAACAAGAGTGCTCAGCGAAAACTCTTGAGCCAAAAACCAATGTCGCGACCGCACATAGTGCCCGACAAAGTCAATATCCTGTGGTGCCAACCCCGCACTTTTTACCTCCTTCACATCTAACAAGTCAGCACTGACACCAACACTAAGGAAACGCGACAAATATCGTGCCGTAATAAGTTGTTTTGGACTCATTGCACCAGAGAACTTGGTCTCCCTGATTTGTGCGGCTGCCAGCAATCCTGCCGCTTCTTGCGCTGGCGGCTGCAACCCAGATAATTTTCGAAATGGGATTTGTAGCCGTAGTAGGTCGCCTATCAACGAGGCTCTGGTTCTTCCCTTGACCACGACCAACATTAATGTGCCGTCGCTTTCACAAACGGCCAACTCCAGAACAGCTGACCGCCACGATGCGGCATCCCCGACCCCTCTCAATTTGCTTTGCGAGCCAGCTACACACTCCAATTTGGGACGCAAGAACGCCATGTACCCATGAGGAGCGCAAAGCCTGCAGAGCTCAAGATATACCTGTATCAGCTTGTCAGAGTGCGGTTTTGCAGAAGTGACGTAATGCGCTCCTGCGGGCGCGTTAACAATTTTTTCAACATCAGTGAGGTAGATTGCATATCTGTCTGTTGCAGTCATATGGGGTGGTCTGGCAATGTTGGCTGGTGAGAGAGGTGATGAACACGAGTCCGTTTTAAAGCTAACAACACTTAGCGAAACTTGACATTTGAATCAAGCCGCAACCACAGGCACAACCTGCAACTGCACACCCAAAGCATTGATCACCTTGATCATCGTGTCATAGCGCGGCTTGGCACCTGCACTCAACGCTTTGTACAAACTCTCGCGGCCTAGCTGTGTATCTTTGGCTAACTGGCTCATGCCGCGGGCTCTGGCAACGTCTTTAACCGCAACCAAAAACACATCCGGGTCAGGGTCCGTCAGTGCAGCAGACAGATAGGCTGCGATGGTCTCGTTGTCGTCCAGATAGTCGGCGGCATCAAACGGCGCTGTTTCAATTTTGATGACCTTGCTGGCTTTGGCTTTGGTGCTGGCCAAGGCTTTGAGCGGGGCTGATTTGGTTTTCATTTTGGCTTCCTTTGCTTTAACAATTTGGCTATTTCAATAGCCTGGGCAATGTCGCTTTGCTGGCTGCTTTTGTCACCGCCACAAAGTAGCAGGAACACCACGCCGCCCGTACGCGTGAAGTAGGCGCGGTAACCGGGCCCGTAATGCACACGCATTTCACTCACGCCTTAACCGACTGGCTGGCAATCACCGAAGTTGCCCGCCTCGGCTGAGCGGATGCGCTTCAATATCAGGGCTTTGCCAGTTTTGTCTTTCAGCTGGGTCAACCACTCGTCAAATACTGATGTGCGGTGAAATGCGTTCATTCGCTAAATGTATCCGAAAGAATACAATTAATCAATTCCTTAAATCATTCAAATGAAACAAAAAGGCCGCAGCGTGCAAACGCTGCGGCCTTTTTAACGGACAAAAATTCAGCTCGTCACCACTTCATGCGCATTGCTGCCTTCAGCCGCAGGCTGCACCCACCAGTAGATCAGCACCAGAAGGCCAATGCCGGTCAGCATGATCAGTTGCCACCAGCCGCTTTTGCCAATGTCATGCAAGCGTCGGGTACCAGCGGCCAGGGCGGGCAACAGCAGGCCGAGGGCGACCAGGCCATTGATGACGTCGCCCAGCATGCTTGCGGCGATAGAAATCAAGATTTGGAACAGAAAAAACCACCAGAATTCAGGACGCGATGCGCGGCCTGCAAAGGTGGCGTGTTTGGACAGACAAACGGAAATGGCTTGACCGAAGTTCATGGTTTCCTCCTCAGGATTTTTGTTGGGGTAAATCCCCAAGCCCTGATAAGCCCGCAAACGAAATGCGGCTACCTCGCACGGCTAACTAGCAGCCAAAAAGAATGACAGTCTTTTTTTGCTGTTTCGACCCAGCGTTTTATTTGCCCGCTAGACGCAGAGCCCGGTCGTAATAAGACAAGTCCAGGTATTTCGCCGGGTCAGGCGCCAGTCCGCCCCACTGCCCCTCCATCTCGGCGCGCAGGGACAGTACGTTGCGAAAGCCCTCGAGGTTAAAGCGCGCATCGCTTGCCAGGCCAAAACCTGGCGTCATCAAGGCTTCATAGCTTTGCACCGCCACGGCTGACGGTAGCTTGAAACGGTCTTCCAGCAGCTTGACCATTTCGGCGCGGTGCGCTGGATCCATGGCGTAGCGCGAACCTTCAATATAAGCTGCAATGTAGCGCTCCAGGGCAGACGCATTTTGACTTGCCCAGCTTCGCATCACGAAAGCGCCCTGGGCCTGGTAAGGGCCCGCCAGGTCTGTGGCGCGGCCCAGGCTTTTGATGCCGCGCTCACGTACTGTGAAGGAAAACGGCGGATTCACCATGCTGGCGGCTAGCTCTGGGTTAACAGCCATCGCGGCAGCGCGTCCCTGGGTGCCGCCGGCCAGTTTGAGACTGTAGTCTCGGCCCTCGATCAGGCCGTTGTTTTTGAGTATCTTTTTGGCTACCAGCGCGTAGGCGGTATTGGGCGCATCAACGGCCAAGGACTTGCCGCGCATATCGGCAAACGAGCTGATCTCGGGCCGGACCATGAATTCATTCATGCCAGAGTCGCCGCCGTTCACAATGATCACGTCATTTTTGGCCACTTCGACCATCGCCACGGCGTTGTCGACTGCCGCAATGGCGATCTCAAAACGGCCTACAGGCAAGCCGGCACGCTGCGAGCTGGAGTCGGGGGTGTTCTGCACTTCAATCGTCAAGCCGCGTTTGGCAAAAAACCCCTGGTTGATCGCTGCGAGCAGCGGCAAGTTGCTGGAACCGGGAAACACATTGACCCGCAGCGTCACAGGCGTCGGAGCAGGGGGCGGCGTAGCACAGCCAGCGACGATCAAGCAGCAAAAAACAGCCGCAGCCACAAACAGACGATGAAACATGAGCCACTTTCAGAATTGATAGAGATCTAAAAATTATGCCGCCACTGGGTGGGCGGCGGCATACTCGCTTACCAGAAGCGCCGTAAGGGCTGCAAGCTTACAGGAGCCGCGCCAGCAGCCCCGCCGTGGACCCATCCAGCCCCGTCATATCACCACTTTGCAGACGCGGCTCAATATCTTGCACCAGCAGCTTGCCCAGCTCAACACCCCACTGGTCAAAGCTGTTGATGCCCCACACAGCACCGCTGACAAACACGCGGTGCTCTTGCAGTGCCAGCAGTGCGCCCAGGCTGGTGGGCGTAAGTTGGTCCAGCAGCAAAACAGTGCTGGGCCGATTGCCAGGAAAGTGCTTGTGACCTCCCGAAAGTAAAATACCCCCACGCCCACCCACTTCGTGCGGCTCGATGCCCCCCGAGGGGGCTTTGTCGCCTCGGGGCGGCCCATCGTCGCCGCGCTTACCCAGCATCAACGCTAAAGCTTGTGCAACAACGTTGGCCAAAAGCTTGTGGTGGTGACCGGGCAAGTTGTTGGCCACATTTTTAACCGCTATAAATTCAACCGGCACGACGGATGTGCCTTGGTGCAGCATTTGAAAGTAGGCGTGCTGGCCGTTGGTGCCGGGTTCGCCCCACAGCACAGCTGCGGTGTCAAAAGGCAGCACATCGCCTTGCGCGTCAACCCGCTTGCCATTGCTCTCCATCTCTAACTGCTGCAAATACGCCGGCAAGCGCCGCAGCGGGTAGCTGTAGGGGGCAATGCTGCGGCTGGTAAAGCCGTGAAAATTACGATACCAAACGTCGAGCAGCGCCAAGCGCACTGGCAAGTTTTGCTCAAGCGGTGCACTGCGGAAGTGCTCATCCATGGCATGCGCGCCCGCTAAAAACTGCCGAAACCCAGCACCCCCAATCGCCATGGCAATCGGCAGCCCAATCGCCGACCACAACGAATAACGCCCACCCACCCAGTCCCAAAAGCCAAAGCTGGTGGTGATGCCGAACGCCTTGGCCGCTGCAACATTGGTCGTCAGCGCAGCAAAATGTTTGCCAACGTCTTTGCCGCCTTGCGCTGCAAACCAGGCTTTGGCTGACCCAGCGTTGCGCATGGTCTCTGCGGTGGTAAAGGTTTTTGAGGCGATCAAAAACAGCGTTCTCTGCGGTTCGCACTTTGCCAACACACCGGCAAGCTCCTGCCCATCAACGTTGGACACAAAATGAAAGCGCTTGGTCTTGTCGGCGAATTCATCGAGTGCCAACACCGCCATTTGCGGGCCCAGGTCAGAGCCGCCTATGCCGATGTTGACAATGTCAGTGATGGCGCTATCCTGGCGAATTTTCTCTGCGTAAGCCAGCATGGCGTTGAGGCTTACTTCGACTTCAGATCCGCCGCTGGACAGCCCAGCATTTGCTATGCTATCAGGAGCATCTTGCACCTGTATACATTGGTCTAGAGGCGGATTTCTTAGTAATGTATGGAGTACGGAACGGTGTTCGGTGCTGTTAATGGCCTCGCCTGCAAACATCGCGTCTCGGTATTGCTGTACACCGCATTGACGTGCCAAATCAAACAGCAGGCTTTGCGTTTTTGCATCGATCAGGTTTTTAGACAAATCAGCAAAGACATGCGGCGCGTCTTGGCTGAAGCTGCTAAAACGCTGCGGGTCTGCGGCAAAAGCAGCGCGCAAGTCAAAGGCTTTGCCCGACGCCGCAAATTCGTTTTTTAGCCAGCCCCAAGCCGCAGTGTGGTCGCATCGGGCACGCATCACAGCGCCAGCATCAGTTGTTCAAGCTTGATGGCGTCCGTCACAAAACCGCGTATGCCTTCCGCCAGTTTTTCAGTCGCCATCGGGTCCTGGTTCAAGGCAAACCTGAAGCCCGCTTCGTCAAAGCTAACGGCGGGCAAATCAAGCGCCTTGGCCGCAGCCGCATCCAAAGCTTTGGGCAACGCTGCGTCGGTGGCTGCCAGTTGCGCCAGTAATTCTGGGCTGATGGTCAGCAAGTCGCAGCCCGCCAGCGCGGTGATCTGGCCAATGTTGCGAAAACTTGCACCCATGATTTCGGTGGCGATGCCGAAGCGTTTGAAATGCTTGTAAATGTCCCGTACCGATTGCACGCCGGGATCGTTCGCGCCGGTGTTGTCGGCCTCAACCCAGGCCGCGCCGCAGGCTTTTTTATGCCAGTCGTAGATACGCCCTACGAAGGGCGAGATGAGTTGTACCTTGGCTTGCCCGCAAGCTACCGCCTGGCAAAAGGCAAACAACAGGGTCAGGTTGGTATGAATACCGCGCAGCTCCAGTTTTTCAGCCGCCTGAATGCCTTCCCAGGTCGCAGCAACTTTGATCAGCACGCGGTCGATGTGCACGCCCTCGGCTTGGTACAGCGCAATGATGCGCTCACCGCGCGCAAACGTGGCAGCGGCGTCAAAACTTAAACGTGCATCAATCTCAGTCGATACCCGGCCTGGGATGGTGGCCAAAATCTCGCAGCCAAAGCGCACCAGCAGGCGGTCCATCACCTGATCCAGCGCGTGGCCTTTGAACTTGGCGACAACACCGGCCATCAACGGTTGGTAGTCCGGCTTTTGCACCGCTTTCAAAATCAGCGACGGGTTGGTGGTGGCGTCTCGCGGTTTGAATTGCGCAAGCTGCTTGAAGTCGCCGGTGTCGGCAACCACGGTGGTAAATTGCTTGAGAGTTTCGAGTTGGTTCATGGTCGAATTATGAGCGCTATCGCCCGCTTTCAGGGGATCGAGAGAAACGTTGAAGTTACGAAACCTTAACGACAGACACGCCGTGATCGGCCAGGCGCAGGCCCACCACAGCGCCCAAACCAAGGACCTGCGTCAAGTCAGACGAGACGACAAAAATGGACCCCAGCTCGGTCTCAAAGCTGTACTCGTAATTGCTGCCCAAATAAGCAGCTTTCACCAACCTTGCCTGGATACCCGTGCCCGGCGCCTCAATCTTCCACGCTTCAGGCCGCACGGCAACTTTTACCAAGCCCGCAGGCACAGCACGCGCTGGCTTGAATGTCAGCGAGCCGACCTGAACCGAACCGGTTGCGTCAGCAGTGCCAGGAAACAGCATCGCCTCCCCCATAAAGCCGGCCACAAACTCGCTGGTGGGGTATTCGTACAGCTCTTGTGGCGTACCAGTTTGGGCAATCACACCGTTGTCCATCACGATGATTTGGTCGCTCACGGCCAACGCCTCACTTTGGTCATGCGTGACATAAGCCACCGTGAGACTCAAGCGCTGCTGCAAGCTGCGGATTTCTTCGCGCATGGCCCGGCGCAGGCGGGCGTCTAGGTTGCTCAAGGGCTCGTCGAACAGCAGTACATCAGGCTCTAGCACCAGCGCACGAGCCAACGCCACACGCTGTTGCTGCCCGCCTGACAGCTCGCTGGGCAAGCGCTCGTCGTAGTCGACCAGGCCGACGTTTTTCATGGCTTCGCGTGCCCGGGCTTTGGCTTCCAGCTTGGCAATGCCCGACATTTTCAAGCCGTAGCTGACATTTTCAATCACGTTCATGTGCGGGAACAGGGCATAACTTTGAAACATCATGCTCACATTGCGCTGCGCGGGGCCGAGCGTGGTGACGTCTTTGTCGCCCATGATGATTTGGCCAGACGTCGGTGATTCAAGTCCAGCAATCATGCGCAGGGTGGTAGTTTTGCCGCAGCCTGACGGGCCGAGGATGGTCGTCAGCGTACCTTTTTTGACCGTGAAGCTGATACCTTTGACGGCCAGCGGCGCAAAAGCATCTGCGCCGTAGCGCTTGGTGACATTGCGAAATTCAATACCGTTGTTCATTTTTTCTTTGACTCAAAAACGCGTGGACTAGCATGCGGGGGCTGCGACTTTGCGCCGCCCCAGCTGGCGCTCACCTACAAAATACTGAATTAACGCGGTGGCGATTGACATCAAAACAATCAACACCGTGCAATACGCCAATGCCACACCGTAGTCGCCATTGCCTACCCGCCCAATGATGTACGTGGTGGCCAGCTCGTTTTCAGCAGTGACTAAAAAGATCACGGCGCTGACAGTCGTAATCGCCCGAACAAAGCTATAGACCAGCGCCGCCACCAGCGCAGGTTTAAGCAGCGGCAGCACCACATAGCGCAGCGTTTGTAGACTGCCCGCGCGCAGCATCATGGATGCTTCATCGAGCGATCTATCCAGCTGCTGGAAGGCCGCACTACCAGCCCGCACACCCACTGGCAAATTGCGAAACATAAAGCACAGCACGATGATGAGCGCCGTGCCTGTCAGTTCAAACGGCGGCACATTAAACGCCATGATGTAGCTGATGCCCAGCACCGTACCGGGAATTGCAAACGCCAGCAACGCTGCAAACTCAAACGCGCTTTGACCTTTAAATTCGGTGCGCGCCAGCAGCCAGGCAATCAACAATCCTGCAGTTGCTGTCATGGGGGCAGCGATAGCTGCCAGCTTGAAGGTGGTGAAAAATGAATTCCAGGCTGTGCCCGCCCAAACGATGCCAAACTGCCCCCATTCAAGCGCAAAGGTGGTGCGAAAGTGGTTCATCGTCAGGGTGTAGTCGCGGCCCCAGGTTTGCACAAAGCCGCCTGCAAACGCAAAAGCGTAAACCACCAGCGTGAACGCCATCCAAGGCAAAGCAACTGATTGAACAATAGTGCGGACTATTTTCGGCAATCGCATGGCAATGCCTGCATCGCCTTTGCCGCTGACGGTGGTGTAGCTTTTTTTGCCTAACAGCCCGCGCTGAATGGCAAATACCGTGAGTGCAAAAACTGTCAATATCCACGCCAGCGAAGCCGCGCGGCCTTGGTCATATTGGGCACCGACGATGGCAAAAAATATTTCTGTGCTGAGCACCGCAAACTGGCCTCCGACAACAATCGGGTTGCCAAAGTCGGCCATGCTTTCGATAAAGCCGACCAAAAATGCGTTGGCCAAGCCAGGCTTGAGTAGCGGCAGTGTCACCGTCATGAAAGTTTGGTGAGGCGTGGCGCGCAGGGTTTGCGCGGCCTCTTCCAGGCTGGGCGCGATGCCCTGCACCACGCCGCGCATGATCATGAAGGCAATCGGCGTGAAGGCAAAGGTTTGCGCAATCCAGACGCCAAACCAGCCGTAAAACCAGCGCGTTGGTTCAATCCCAAACGCATATTCAAAAAACTGGTTAACCACACCGGCCCGGCCAAACAGCAAGATCAAACCCAGTCCGACCACAAACGGTGGCGTGATGATGGGCAGCATGGCCAAAATATTCAGCGGCTTGGTAAAACGCTTGCTGGCGCGCTCAGACATCAGCGCCATCAGCGTACCCAAAATGACGGTGCTGGTTGCCGTCATCAAGCCTAAGAACAAGGTGTTCCACGCCACGCCGCAGCTTTGCCCGCCGACGAGACAACTCAAACCAAAATTACGTTCGGTGGCCACGCGGCGCCACAACGCTAAAGGCGAAAAGCTGTCGTCTTCAAGATAAAAAGCACCGCTTAGCGCTTTAAGGACAGGGAACAAAATAAACAGCGACAACATCGCGCCGCAGCCGACCACGGCGCTAGACACGAACAAATCGCCTTTGAAGTAACCCCGTCGCGCCACGCCAAAAGCTGTGACCACGACCAAGGACACCAGCGCTAAAAAACCGCCCCAGCCGATGCCGAACTGTTTTGAGCCCAACGCGCCGAACGTGCTGGTCAACACGTCAAAAGACCAACCCTTTGCGCCGATGGCAAAGCCTGCGACCATCAGGCTGACGATACCCATCACGCCTGCTGTTATCAGCACAGTGCCCTGCTTTTTAGTGGGCGCCATATTTGCGCCAACAGCGGCCAAGGCCAATGCGATGACAACCGACCACAGCCAGGGCCGGTTGTAAACGCCGGCTTGCATCAAACCGTTGCCAGCCTGGGGGTTAGAAAATACCTGCGGAATCGACAACAGTCCGTTGCTGTCTTGAATGGCGTACCACGGGAAACCCAAAAAGGCCAACCCGCCCAAAGCGATAAAACACCAGATTCCAAAGTTGACAGCCAAGCCTTTTGAAGGCGTGTCGCTCCGGTACTGGGGGCTACTTTGCACTATTGAAAACTTCTTTTTCCCACTTGGCTATCAAACGGCGGCGCTCTGCGCTGGTGCCGTATTTGGCATAGTCGTAGTTGATAAGTTTAATTTTTGCAGGGTTAGTCATGCGCGGGTCAACCGCCACCTTTGCGTTACTGGGCAATTGAAACTGCTTGGCAGCTAAACCAAACTGCTGACCACCCACCGACAGCGCCCATTCATAAAACTTTTTAGCCGCTTCAGTGTTCGGGCCATCTTTAACGATACTCATGGAGCCGACTTCAGCGCCTGTACCTTCTGACGGGGTGACGGACGCTGCTGGGAAACCTTGAGCGGCCTCGGTCGTTACATCGTGTACAAAGCTAATGGACACGGCGGTTTCGCCTCGGGCAACGGCCTTGGCAGGTGCCACACCTGAGCGCGTGTAGGTGCTGACGTTTTTATGCAGTTGCTTCATATAGTCGAAAGCTTTGTCCTCACCCATCAGTTGTACCAGCGTGGCGATGACGGTGTAAGACGTGCCGCTTGATGCGGCATTGGCCATTTGAATCTCGCCTTTAAATTCAGGCTTTAGCAAGTCGGCCCAAGACGTCGGTGCTTTGATCTTCTTTTTGGCCAGCAGCTCTGTGTTGTAGCCAAAACCCAGCGGGCCAAGGTACACGCCAACGGTACGGTATTTTGAATCCTCCGCCTGCTTTTGCGCCCACGGGTACAAACTTGTAATCTGTGTTGACTTGTATTCAAGCGTCAGGTTTTGCTCAGCCGCTTGCAGATGCGGGTCACCCGTGCCACCAAACCAGATATCGGTTTTGGGGTTGGCTTTTTCAGCATTGATCTGAGCCAGTGCTTCACCCGACCCCTTGGCCACCATGTTGACTTTGACGCCTGTTGTTTTCGAATAAACGGTAGACATTAAATTGCACCACTCGGCTTGTACTGAGCAAATGATGTTGACTTGACCTTGGGCTGCGGCACTGAAAGCAGCGCTGGCTAAAACCAAGCTTGACAAAACACGCTTCATAAAAACTCCAACTAGAGAAAGTTAAAAAGTAGTGTATCGGCGTGACGACCGCCTAGCTACCGGGGAAAACACGCTTTCGCTGTTTAATTTAATCCACTTTTTTCACACCACTAATTTCAATGGGCATGGAATTTAATTACAATTTGAAAAATCCACTTCAGCAAGTATCCTTGCAACTATGCTGTAACGAAAACAAAAATTGCTTCTTAAAAAAGATTTTTTATTTTAAAAAAACAAATATTAGCAGCAAAAAAATGACTGGTATAAAATTATATTTTTGAAAAAATTTAATTAATTTTTGGTAATCTAATTACAATTTTCACAAAATTTTATGGCATTTGATTTGATTTTGTTCGGTGGTACCGGCGACTTGGTGTGGCGCAAGCTGATGCCGGCCTTGTTTCAGGCGTTTCGACACGGCTCATTGCCTGCTGGCGGGCGCATTGTTGGCATAGCCCGTGATGGTTTATCAGACACGCAATACCGCGCCCTCATCAAGTCGCGTTTTGACGATGTTGAGCTCGCCAAGCGCCCCTCAGACCAAGAATTTGCGCGCTTTGCGGCACGGCTGTTTTACCTGCAAATGGATTTGTCTGACCCCGCAGACTATCCGCGCTTGGCCAGCAAGCTGCAAGAACATGTTGCCGACACCGTCGTCATGTACCTGGCAACCGCGCCCGGCCTGATTACAAAGTTTTGCGAGCAAATCGCCGCCGCTGGCATGGCTCGCCACAACATGCGCATCGTGCTGGAAAAGCCTTTGGGCCATGACTTGGCGTCCAACCGCGCCATCCATAGCGCCGTACGCAAGGTGTTTGATGAAAAGCAGATTTTCAGGATTGACCACTACCTCGGCAAACCGTCGGTGCAAAACCTGTTTGCCTTGCGCTTCGGCAACGCATTGTTTGAGCCATTGTGGCGGCGCGAGGACATTGCCAACATTCAAATCACCATTGCTGAAGACATTGGCATTGAAAAGCGCGGTGCGTTTTACGACGCCACAGGCGCGCTGCGCGACATGGTGCAAAACCACGCGCTACAACTGCTGTGCGCGCTAGCCATGGAGCCGCCCATCAACGCCCATGCTGATGCCATACGTGATGAAAAACTCAAGGTGCTGCGTTCGCTCAAGCCTTGGACACCCGAGACACTGCGCCAGCATGTGGTGCGCGGCCAGTACACTGCAGGCACGCTGGACGGCGCATCGGTCGTTGGCTATCGCGGGGAGGCGGGTGTCAGCGACAGCAGCACAACCGAAACCTTTGTTGCGCTGCGCTGCGAGATCGCCAACTGGCGCTGGGCTGGCGTACCGTTTTACATTCGTACAGGTAAACGCTTGGCCGGGCGAAGTGCGTTTATTGAAGTCAACTTCAGGCCTGCGCCACATGCCATTTACAAGTCACCACTGGGTGCGGGTAACCGCTTGGTGATCCATCTGCAGCCCAAAGACGGGCTGGAGCTGCACCTGTTTGCGCAGGGCCAGCAAAACCGTATGGCATCCAACACGCTGGCGCCGGTGCAACTGGATTTGGACTTTGACAAACGCTTTGGCTCTGAGCGCGTGGGCGCCTATGAGCGCCTGCTGCTGGATGTACTTGACGGGCGATTAAACCTGTTTGTGCGCAGCGACGAGCAAGAAGAAGCTTGGCGTTGGGTAGAACCCATCATGCAAAGCTGGGCGGCGGACTCTGTTGGGCCACGCTCGTATGCGGCGGGAACCTGGGGACCGAGTGCCAGCAGCGCGATGATTGCAAGAGACGGATTTTGCTGGACTGAAGAGTGTTGATATTCACATCCTCTTTCTCCTTCCCCTTCCGGGGCTGCGGCCTGCGGCTCCGAGTCCGCCTATGCGGACTTGGACAGGCCAAAGAGCTGTCGCTGCTGGCGACCTGCACCTGAGGTGAGGATAGGAGCAAGCGCAAGTGCGGTCTTTGCCATCGTTCACCACACCGGGAACCCCCCATCCTATTGATCTGGCCTTATGAACTATGAACCGTTCGCCCTGAGCTTGTCAAAGGAAGGGTTTCGACAAAGCCTGTCCGGAGCACGCCGAAGGGCTCAACCCGAATGGAATACATACATCATCTGGTCGGAACTATAGCCTTCCCACTAAAGGGGAAGAAACAAGAAATGAGTCACCATGCTAGACCGCATTAAAGCCTCGTTACCCTCATTGGCCCCCGCCGAGCA
>JBBAPP010000047.1:12965-15081 GCA_040400775.1 Polaromonas sp.
GCCCCCGCCGAGCAGCGCGTTGGCAAGCTCGTGCTGTCTGACCCACGCGCCTTTGCTTGCCTGCCGATCAGCGTGTTGGCGGACCGTGCGCATGTCAGCAAGCCGACCGTGGTGCGGTTTTGCCGCAGCGTGGGTTATGACGGGCTGAGCGACTTCAAACTCAAGCTGGCGGGCAGCGTCAGTGAAGGCGTGCCCTTTGTTCACCGCAGTGTGGATGTCGACGACAAAACCAGCGACGTGATGGTCAAGGTAATTGACAACACCGTTGCCGCCTTTCTCAAATACCGCAACGACGCATCGTCATTTGCGATTCAAAAAGCGACTGACGCACTGGCTGCAACCGCTGCCAGCGGCAATAGGATTGAATTTTTTGGCGTCGGCAACTCAGGCATCGTGGCACAAGACGCACAGCACAAGTTTTTTCGTTTGGGCGTGCACACCATTGCCTACAGCGACGGCCACATGCAAGTCATGAGCGCATCCATGCTCGGCCCAGGTGACTGCGTGGTGGTGATTTCAAACTCAGGCCGCACGCGCGACTTGATGGACGCTTGCGACATTGCTCGCAAGAACGGAGCAACCACCATTGTCATTACCGCCAGCGGCTCACCCCTTGCATCGGCTGGCCACATCCACTTGGCGGCAGACCACCCCGAGGGCTATGACCGTTACAGCCCGATGGTGTCACGCCTGCTGCATTTGATGGTTATTGATATTTTGGCGACCTGCCTGGCGCTGCGTATTGGCGGCAAGTTGCAGCCGCTGCTCAAAGAGATGAAGAACAATTTGCGTAGCAAGCGCTATGCATGAAGCAACGTTTGTGCATCGTCAATGCTTCGCGTCAACGTCTTTGCGGTTGCCAACCTCAATAACCAAAATACACAGGGCATGGTCTTGAATGTCGCAGACAACGCGATAGTCACCCACCCTGTATCGCCAGTATGCGCCAAGCATAGCGCCCATCAACGCCTTGCCCGTATCACGTGGATCCTGTAACGCAGCAATGCGTTCATCCATGAAGTCAATGATTCGTTTAGCGGCTGGTTTGTCCAGTTTTCCGAGCTGCTTGAGCGCCGTGCTGGTGTAGTCAATCTGCCAAGCCAAGATGCTGCCTCACTTGTGCAGATGAATAAATGGTTTCATCGCCTTTGCGAACCCGCTCCATGGTGGCGGCAGCTTTGTAGTAATCCTCCAAATCATCGAGCCCTTCCGTCACCAGCTCTCGAAGATAGTAGGCTTTGGTACGCCCCGTCGTTTGCGCCAGTCTGTCCAGCCGCTGCTCAATAGCAGGGTCAAGTCTGATGGAAGTAGCCATACATCACCCCAATGTTATGAAAAATACAGTGAATACATTTATTCATTGTATCTAAAGTTGAAAATCAAGGGGCTTTTGTCAACAGTCGCACCGGCCCATACCAGGCACGTGCAAAACTTTTGGTGTTGTCAGTGTCGGTCATGATGGCGATACTCATCAACTTACCAGGTGCTTCGCCGAAGGCTTTTTCAAAATCTAAACGAATCGACCGCTCGTAGTCCAGCCATTGGTTCAAGCCGTTGCTGCCAGACTCCACCACCAGTTTGCGTATTCTGTCGGTGCGGGGGTTTTCGATCACTGAGCCCGGCTCACGCTTGTTGCACCACACGTACATCAAGGTGGCATAGGGCATTTCTTCACCCGTCAGCAATTTTGCCAATTCAGACAACGCGGCATTTTTAGCTGAAAACTGGCTTCTATCACCATCAAAAGCCAGCACAATACGCACCGGTGAATCATCTGTATCGCGTACCGCCATGTCAGCTTGGGCTATTAATGCAGGCACCTTCCAAGAGAACTTGAGCTGACCCAAGTCGGCTGGGTGAATGTTCAGCATTTGGCGCAGCAAGCTGACTGACGATTGGGCTGTCGCCTCCATGGCGTCACGCCCACCTTCAGGCACAGGCTTAAATTGGCTGGGCGCTTTACCGGGCAGTTTGTAGTGGCTCCAAGCCAAGGCCTTATCGCCACCCGTTGAAGCCAATACCCATGGTGTTCTTCTCGCCACAGACATCTCCGCGCTCGCATCAAGCGGTGCCGGCACCAACGAAGAGCAGGCAGAAAGCTGAAGCAAGACCAAAA
>JBBAPP010000048.1:0-15040 GCA_040400775.1 Polaromonas sp.
TTCAAATGACAATTGATTTAAACAGACGCGACGTTCTTCAAGCCAGCTTGGCAGGAGCCGTCAGCATCGCCATGCCGGCCATGGCGCAAGGCAACTTTCCATCCAAGCCCATCAAATTAATTTGCCCATGGCCTGCCGGCGGCTCCACCGACGGCGTGATGCGCTCATTAGCTGAAAGCGCGACACGCATCTTGGGACAAACGGTTGTGATTGAAAACAAGGCTGGCGCCAGCGGCATGCTTGGCCCCAATGAATTGGTAAACGCCAAACCCGATGGCTACACCCTGTCCCAGCTGACCGTTGGTATTTTGCGTTTGCCACACATGCAAAAAATGCAATTTAATCCTTTGCAAGACTTTACCTTTATCGCTTGTTTAACCGGCTACACCTTTGGCATTGTGGTGCGGTCTGACTCCCCCATCAAGTCCATCAAAGACTTGGTGGATTACGCCAAAGCCAACCCCGGGAAATATACTTTTGGCTCCACCGGCAACGGCACCACGCCGCACTTGGCTGTGGAAGAGTTCGCCATGAAAGCAGGCATCCAGCTGCAACACATTCCCTTCAAAGGCAACGCCGACGGCATGGCTTCCTTGTTAGGTGGTCATGTGATGTCACACAGCGATGCCACGGGCTGGGCGCCGCACGTCGATGCAGGCACTTGCCGCTTGTTGGCCACATACGGCAGCAAGCGAACCAAACGCTGGCCCAATGTGCCCACACTCACCGAGCTGGGCTACGACACTGTGTCTGATTCTCCGTTTGGCATTGGCGGACCCAAGGGCATGGACCCTGCCGTGACGCGCAAACTCCATGATGCGTTCAAGAAAACTTTGGAAGATCCACAAGTACTGGCCACTTTTGAAAAATTTGACCAGTCGGTGATTTACATGAGCTCCGAGGATTACGCCAAGTTTGCACGTGACAACTATCTTAAAGAAAAAGTCATCATTGAAAAATTGGGCTTGGCCAAACCAGCTTAAGCATCTTCTTTTGGCTTGAGGAAACAATTGGAGTCACAAACAAAGAAACAATTGGGGCAGACTCTCATTAATTCTCGCCTGCAAAAACCTCAAGCTAATTAAGCGTTGCGCCGGCATGCAACGCGCATCAGCATCTGTCAAAACAAGCGCGCATCTGACCCAAAACCCCTGCAGCCTGCAAAGAGCAGCGCTCGGGTTAAGGTCTAAGTCAGACACCCAGCCAACCCAAGCACCATGCCAGACACCACCCACTTCTACGAAACTCGCCTCGGTCACGGCTTGCCGCATGACCCGTTCAACGCCATCGTTGGGCCGCGCCCAATTGGCTGGATCTCGTCGATGAATACTGCCGGGGCACTGAACCTGGCGCCCTACAGCTTTTTCAATGCCTTCAACTACGTGCCGCCCATCGTGGGTTTTGCCAGCATTGGCTACAAGGACACAGTCCGCAACATTGAAGCCACCGGCGAGTTTTGCTGGAACCTGACCACGCGTGCGCTGGCTGAGCAGATGAACCAGAGCTGCGCTTCGGTGCCGCCCGAAGTCAATGAGTTTGAGCTGGCAGGCCTGACGCCCGCGCCGTCGCGTGTGGTGGCGGTGCCGCGTGTGCTGGAA
This sequence comes from Polaromonas sp., assembly GCA_040400775.1. Lineage (GTDB taxonomy): Bacteria > Pseudomonadota > Gammaproteobacteria > Burkholderiales > Burkholderiaceae_C > Polaromonas. Next base: position 1,599 of record JBBAPP010000048.1, read on the forward strand.
AGTCCGGTGTCGTTTGAATGCCGGCGCACGCAGGTGTTGCAGCTTGAAGGTGTGGGCGGCAAGCAGGTAGAGACCTGGCTGGTGCTGGGCGAGGTGGTGGCGGTGCACATTGCCAAAGCGCTGCTGAAAGACGGCGTTTACGACACGGCTGCTGCCGGCCATGTGCTGCGCGGCGGCGGGCCGGGTGACTACTTCACGGTCGGGCCGGCGCAGCTGTTTCGCATGTTTCGGCCGCGCTGAACGGGTTTACTGCCAAGGTGACAGCGCCGGACGCGGCATTGGACTAAAGTATCTTCAACATTTAATTTAACCAACGAAATCACCCATGAACATCGCATCCCTCAAAGAAGTTGTCAGTGCCGAAGAATGGCAATTGCGTGTGGACCTGGCGGCCTGTTACCGCCTGACGGCGCTGTACGGCTGGAGCGACCTGGTGTTCACCCACATCAGCGCGCGGGTGCCAGGGCCTGAGCATCACTTTCTGATCAACCCCTATGGCCTGATGTTTGACGAGATCACCGCCTCGTCGCTGGTCAAGGTCGACCTGCAGTGCAACAAGGTGATTGACTCGCCTTACCCGGTCAACCCGGCCGGTTTTGTGATTCACAGTGCGGTGCATGAGGCGCGGCACGACGTGGGGTGTGTCATGCACACGCACACCCGCGCGGGTGTGGCGGTCAGTGCGCAGAAGCGCGGCATTTTGCCGATCTCGCAGCAGTCGGCGTTTGTGCTGGCCTCGCTCGGTTACCACGACTACGAAGGTGTGGCCTTTCGCGACGACGAGAAGCCGCGGCTGCAAAAAGACCTGGGCATGGCCCGGCACCTGGTGCTGCGCAACCACGGCCTGCTGACGGTGGGCACCACGATTGCGGACGCGTTTTTAAACATGTACCGTTTTGAAAGCACCTGCCAGATCCAGCTCAGCGCACAGGCCGGTGGTGAGCTGATTCATTTTGCCGAAGAGATCTACACCGGCGCCGACCGCGCAGCAGTGTATGTGCGCGAAGGCGGCATGGGCGGCCTGTTTGTTTGGCCGGCGTTGCTGCGCAAGCTGGACCGCGTGGACACCAGCTACAAGAATTGATCCGCACTATTCAGAGAGGTAATTGGGGTCAGATTTCAATTCATTTACGGGTCCAGCGCCGCTTGCCCAGGCCCGCGCTGCCATAAACCGTCTTGGCGATATCCATGGCTACCAAACGCTCATCAATGATTCACTTGGCAGGCTGATAGAGACCGGGAATCTGGAGGCGGATTTGCGCCGGGTCATCCGCGAAGCGTTATCGCATGAACCGAACACCGGTCCCGTCACGCAATTTCCACCAACGTCCCTTGTCCGGTCAAAAACGCTGCCTTAACCGTCTGCCCGCCATACACCGCCTGCACAGCAGCGCGGTAGGTTTGCATCTGAGTCACCAGCTCAGGCAGATCTTGTGGAGCTCCGCGGGATTTGTAGTCGAGCACCCACCAATGGCCCTCGTGCCCGGCATCCTTGCGCTGCACCAGCCGGTCCAGCCGAAGCAGCTGGCCGGCATGAAACAGCTCGATCTCATTGCCCTGCCAGCCGATAACGCTCGCATCCCAGGCCCAGGCGCCCGCGCCGGCCAGAATGCGCTGCGCCTTCGCCGCCGCTTCGCGCCCCTGCGCCGGGTCGAGCCGGAACTCACGCCTGACAGCGCGCACCTGCGCTTCCAAGCAGGCGCCCCATTCCAGCAGCCGGTGCATGGCTTTGCCAATGCGGGCAGCTAAGGAATCTGCTTCAGGCGCATGCTGCAGTACAGGGCTTGTAACAACCAAAGCGACAGACGAAGCGGGCAAAGAAGGCAAGTCGGGCAACATGAACGCGTCGGACTCAGTGGTATCACAGATGACACCCTGCGTTGCCACAGCCTCAACGTCGGCCTGGCCATGCAGGCGCTGCCACCAGCTGCCAGACGTTTCTCGATAAGACGCAATCGATGACACGGCCAGCGTGTTTTTAGCCCGCGTCATGGCCACGTAGAGGGCATTGAGTTCTTCGCGCTGGCGTGCGTTCTCCTCTTTTACCAATGTCTCTTTGGCGCAAGCGGGTGGCGCGCTCTCGCTGATTAAAAATACAAACTTGCGTGGCGCTATGGCTTCGCCTGGCCAATCGACCAGCACGCTCATGCTGGCAGCGTTGCGTTCTGCGATGTCGGTGTCCAGCAGCAGCACGGCTTGGGCTTCCAGTCCCTTGGCACCGTGGATGGTCAATAGCCGGACGGCGTCCGGGTTGACAGTTGCCGGAGCTTGCAACCCGCCCGCCTTCAGAGCCCGGACAAAAGCATACGGTGTGGCGTAGCGGCCAACGTTCAGTTGCAAGGCTGCTGTGAGCAGCGCGCGCAGGTTTGATAACACTGATGCGCGATTGGCTGGGGGCGCAGCCGCGCCAAAGCGGGCAAGTACATCGCCCTGCTCATAAATGGCTTGCAGCGCGTCGTGCGGGGGGAGCGCGTCTACTAATCTTTTATAGCTGGTCAAGGCAACTCTTAACCCCATCAATTCGGGCGCAAGATGCTCATTATTCAATAGCACTTCAAACCATGATTGCTGGGTTTCAGCCTTTGCCAAAACAATCTGCACCAAGGCCTCGTCACTCAGGTTAAACAGCGGCGAACGCAGCGCCCGCGCCAACGACAAATCATGCTGGGGCGACACCAGCACATCCAGCAGCGCGACTACGTCCAGCACCTCACAGCAATCCATGAGTTCGGTTTTTTCACCAATTTGTGCGGAAATATTCAGGCTGCGTAGCGCCTCCAGGAGCGGCAGCAGGCTGGCGCGTTTGCGGGACAGCACCATGATGTCTGAAGGCTTGAATATTTTTTCGCCGGGCCGCCCCAAGAAAAAATGCGCCCCCTCGGGGGGCAGCGCAGTACGCGAAGCGACAAGCGTGGGGGCCATCTCGCCGCTGGCGATTTGGTTTTGAATCCAGGCGGCGGCTTGACGTGCTTCCAAAGTCCGTAGCGTTTCTTCAGGCAACTCTCTGGCTGTGGTCAAGCTGTCTCGCCAGGTCAAGGCGGTTTGGTCTTGACTTTTTTCACCGCGCGGCACGGCCGGCAGCCTGAGCACCCTGCCCGGCTCACTGGACGAGGTGGTGTGTGGTCTAAAACCCGCGTAGCCGTCTGTACCAGTGGCTGCGCCCATGACCGAATTAACCGCAGCAATGACTGCCTGGCTACTGCGCCGCGTATGGTCGCAGGCCAGCATGTCGCCGCCGAGGGCGTCGCGCATAAAAGCCTGCGCGGCAATAAACACCTGCGGCTCAGCCCGGCGAAAGCGGTAAATACTTTGCTTTGGGTCACCGACTATAAAGACGCTGGGTCTTTTGGCTGCGCCCGCATACCCCGAAAGCCAACTTGACAAAGCCTGCCATTGCAGTGGGTTGGTATCTTGAAATTCATCAATCATCAAGTGCCGGATGCTCGCGTCCAGCCGCTCCTGCACCCAACCCGACAGCACCGCGTCACTCAGCATGGTTTGCGCCGCACGCTCAACGTCATTCATGTCAACCCAGCCACGCTCGTGCTTGAGTGACGAGAATTCAGCCAACAGCAAGCGGCTCAAACGCGCCATACGCTGCTGGTAGTCCCAGGCCTGGTGCTGGGTAGTTGCGTCTGCAACGCGCAAAGCCAAATCCTGCGCTTGCCTGACCTTCGCAATGCCAATTATTTTTTCGCCGAACTTGCGAGCTGTGCCTTTTTCAGTCAGCAGGCTAAGCAACACAGCCGTTGCGTTGCCGTGGCTCAAAGCCGTTTCAAGCGCAACACCTTTGGCTGAAAACGTAGGGGCGGATGCCCGGCCCAGCGCCTTGGCGGCTGCTAGCAGCAGCTCGCTAGCGGCAGGGCTGCGCAGCGCGTCTTCCGGCAAGGCTAGCCCTGCCAAGTCAGAAAATTGGGCGGTGAAATGCTGGACTGAAGCGTCAACCACACCTGCGGCATCAGCCAGTAAAAACTCTGTGCGCTTGTCCAGCGCGCCTTGCAGCGCAATGCCCGCCTGAGAGCGGCCATGCGCCAGCACCACGCTTTCAAAATCAGCTTTTAATTCAGGCTGGGCCAAAAGCGCAGAGTAAAAACGTCGCCAGACCAATCTCTTGGCTTGCTTGTCGTCTTCCAGCAGTTCGTAATTGAGTGGCAAACCCAACTGCTGCAAAGTCGCTATCGGGGCGCTACGCAGCAAGGCGGCAAACCAGCTGTGAAAGGTTCGGATCTGTACCGGGCGGCCATTGGCCAATACCTGAGCGTATAAATTTGATAGCTGCTTTCGCCCGTATTCATTGGCCTGAAGGCTATTTCGACCATCAAACCCTCGATTTTTCAGCTCTTTTTCAAGCGTTTCGTCATCCGCATGAGCAAACTGCTCAAGCCATTCATACAAACGCTCACGCATCTCACCGGCTGCTTTTTTGGTGAAGGTAATGGCCAAAATTTCATGCGGCTTGGTCTGACCGTCAAGCAACGCGCGCACCATGCGCGACACCAGCATCCAGGTTTTGCCAGCACCTGCGCAAGCCTCAACTGCCACGCTGCGGCGCGGGTCGCAGGCGATGGCGTAAAAGACGTCTGCCGAGACGCTTTCACCGTTGTGGGTGTAAGCTGATGTGGTTGCAGTTTGGTTCATGTCCAGAAGTCCTTACGGCACAAGCCCCTGGCCGCGCAAAATTCGCAGGCCTTACCCTCCCCTAAAGCTGGCATCGGAGTACCTTCTGCAATCCGCTGTGTGTCGCTCAAAATACCATCCATCAAGTCATCTCGCAGGCCATTAATTTCAGCGTGTGCGTAGGTTTTGGTGACTTCTTTTTCACCCAGATTGACATAGGCAGCGCTGGCCATGTCGTCTTCTAAAAGTGCAGCGTAAAAGGCTAATTGGGTGTCTTCACCAGCATCGGTGATGCGCCCTTGGGTGGTGCTGCGCGGCTCAGTTTTGTAGTCGATGACGCAGCGACTGCCGTCTGGCAATTGGTCAATACGGTCTATCTTGCCGACCAGTTGAAGACGACCGAGCGGCATGTTTTTCCAGACTTCGCCCTCCAAATACACGGCGCCTGTAGCTTGGTACGTGGCCAGCCAGTCCAGGTAGCCGGCCCGAACACGCGGCCAGATGGCGGCGAATGGCAAGAACTCCTCGGCACTTAAACCGAGGGCTTGCGTGGCCTCATCAGCTGCTATATTAATCATAGCTTGTTGCACATGTATTTGTTCGGTTGGCGTCACTTTTAATGCCTCATGAAAGCGGTTTAACAGCGCATGCAGCCAATTCCCAAAATCACGCTTTTCCAACCCACTTTCCAGCTCGTCAGCCTCTTGTAATTTGAGCTGGCGCAGCGCAAAAAAGCGGTAAGGGCAGCGGCGCAGGTCTTCGTAGGCGCTGGCCGAAAGTTTGCTCACAGGCAGCGCTTGGCCTGTGGGCAGAGGCTGCGGCGTGGGTTGAACCACCACACGACGCGCCGGCCGCGGGTCAGCAGCATAAGGCATGGATTGCTTGAGCTGCAGCTCTTGCACAAAGCCACTGGGCATCAGACGCTCACCGCCTTCACTGACGCGCCACAGCAGATCCAAGTGCGGTGAAGTCATGGCGTAGTGCCAAGCCATCTGCTGGGCATCTGCCAGTTCTTGCCGCGTTGGCAAACCCAGCACAGCACGCTGCGCAGGTGTCCACTGGCCGGGCGGCTCGGGCGATACGGCCAGTCGAACCTCATCACACCCCGGCAACACCACGGCTTGCATGGTCCGGCCGAGTAACTGGCTGAGCGGCAATATCACCACATCGGCCGCTGGCGGATGGGCTGGCGCAAAGCTCGCCGCCTCCAGCGTTTGGTTCACCCAGGCGCTGAAGTCTTGCAGGCGCATGCTCGGGTTGCCATGTTGGCTAGCCTGCCAAATAGGGTCACAGTCCTCGTTTATGTGTAGCGCGGCGAGTACTTTGACGCCAGCTGTATCGCTGGCCAAATCCGCCCATTGCTTTGAGGTTTGCAGCCCATTGCGCAAAGCCTTTAGCCAATCGGCCAGTGGGCGATTGGCTTGTAGCGCCTCACGCATAGCAGCCACGCGCAAAGCAATCGGCGCTGTATCGGCTTGATCAGTCGGTACGCCACGCCAGTATCGAACGCCCATTTTGCGCAAAGCCGTCTCCAGCCTTGTCACGTCAAGCGCATCAAACGCAGGCGCGCTTTTCAGCCACTCGAGCACGCTGTCGGTCGTTGCATCCCATGGCAGCACACGCAGCAAACCCATCAAGCCAGCGGCGGCACGGGTGGTTGACAGCTTCCAGCCAGTTTCGTCGCGAATGGCCACGTTTTTTTCTGCCAACATGGCACGAACACGGCGCGTCAGCACCCGGTCTTGCGCAACTAGCGCCACTGGGCTGTGCCCCGCTTGCAGATGCGCCAGCACACAGGCGGCCGCCAAGTGCGCTTCATCCTCCAGGTCTAGGGCGGCATGCAGCGCCAGCGTGCCTGGCTTTTCAGGGGCTTTAATTTGGATGCTGACAACGCGAGCTGAAAAATGTTTTTTTAACGCCTCTGTTAACGGTTCAGACTGAAACCCTTCAATCACCACCAGCAGATCAAGCTCAGCGCCAAACAGCGTATCTGTCGGGTAGCTGGAGGCAGCCGCCCATGCCAAGGCGATCCGGGCAATGGCCAGTTCAAAAGCCAGCACGTCAGAAGCCATACCCACATCCAACTCTCGCGCTTTGCCTGCACCCCAAACCAAGCGGTGTGCAGGTGGCTGCGCAGCGGCTACTTGGGAAATCGACCAGGCAGCTTCAAGCAAACGGCCCGCCAACAAATGCTGCTGGGCTGCCAGCCCACCACGTTGCAACAAGCTGGCAGCGGTCAGTACGTCGATAGCGACATCCATTTGAATGTCGTCTGCTGTCGGTGCGTAAGTAGCGCTAGCTGCCCAATTCATGGTGGTTTCAAAGCGTGGCATAAAAGCACTTTGCTTACCTTGGCTTTCAAATTGGGCAATCCAGGCTGCGCGTGCCTCTTGCATCAGCTGGGCGTAAGGCAGCAGTACCACCGTACGCGAAGGATGAAAATTGTTAACTTGCATCAGCCTGACCAACTGCGCCATAGCGTCAAGCCAGCCAGCTTTTACGGCGCTAGCTATGGGTGCCATAGTGAGTAGCCAAGGACAACAGTCGACATAGGCGCTTGGTTTCTGACAAAATACTTTATGTTGAACGTACAAATAACCCAAAAAAGGAGCCACCATGGCCAGCGAACTGATCAAACATACCACTGATGCCAGCTTTGAAGCTGATGTTCTGAAATCATCGCAGCCCGTGTTGGTCGATTATTGGGCTGAATGGTGCGGTCCTTGCAAAATGATTGCCCCTATTCTTGACGAAGTCGCCACCAGCTACCAAGGCAAACTGCAAATTGCCAAAATGAATGTCGACGAAAACCGCGATATTCCGGCCAAATTCGGCATTCGCGGCATCCCCACTCTGATGATTTTCAAAAACGGTGAACTGGCGGCTACCAAGGTCGGTGCCATGAGCAAATCCCAATTGACCGCTTTTATCGACCAACAACTGATTTGATGCTGGTTAAAGTACAGCCGCTGCCAGCCCCCGTCTGTGCTTCAAAATAACGCCTTTTGAAGCCCCTCTTTTTCCTGTCATAATTTCGTTAAATGTTGACCACCTATTTTTGGTCAGCGTAAATTTTCGGATTGTGAATGCCGACTCAGACCACATGTCTGCCGCGTCTTCTATCCAAACCTCCCCCGGGTTTTTTCATGGTCTCGCCAGCGAGTCATCCTTTTTCGCCATCACAGCAGGTTAATCCATGCACTTAAATGAACTCAAGGCACTGCATGTGTCTGAAGTCCTCAAGCAAGCTGAAGCTCTTGAGATTGAAAACGTAGGCCGCATGCGCAAGCAGGAGCTAATGTTTGCCATCATTAAAAAACGCTCCAAAACAGGTGAAACCATTGTTGCCGACGGCGTGCTGGAAGTGCTACCCGATGGCTTTGGTTTCTTGCGTGCACCCGACTCCAGTTACACCGCATCGACTGATGACATCTACATCAGCCCAAGCCAAATCCGCCGTTTTAATTTGCACACTGGCGACATGATTGAAGGTGAAGTACGTACACCCAAAGACGGCGAGCGTTACTTTGCACTGAACAAGCTAGACAAAGTCAATGACGGCGCACCTGAAGACAATAAACACAAGGTGATGTTTGAGAATTTGACGCCTCTGTTCCCGCGCGAGCAGTTCAAGCTAGAGCGCGACATCAAGGGCGAAGAAAACCTGACCAGTCGAATTATCGACATCATTGCCCCCATCGGCAAAGGCCAACGCGCCTTGCTGGTAGCGCCCCCCAAGTCTGGCAAAACCGTGATGATGCAGCATATCGCCCACGCGATTACCGCCAATTATCCTGACGTGGTGATGATGGTGCTGCTGGTGGATGAACGCCCTGAAGAAGTTACCGAAATGCAGCGCAGCGTGCGCGGCGAAGTGATTTCATCGACATTTGACGAACCCGCCGCCAGGCACGTCCATGTGGCTGAAATGGTGATTGAGCGCGCCAAACGCCTGGTGGAACTGGGCAAAGACGTGGTGATTTTGCTGGACTCCATCACCCGCCTGGCCAGGGCCTACAACAACGTGTTGCCATCATCCGGAAAAGTACTGACCGGTGGTGTGGACGCCAATGCTTTGCAACGGCCAAAACGCTTTTTTGGCGCGGCTCGCAAGATTGAAGAAGGCGGTAGCCTGACCATCATCGGCACAGCCCTGGTCGACACCGGCAGCCGCATGGACGAGGTGATTTTTGAAGAATTTAAAGGGACGGGTAACTGCGAAATCCACCTTGATCGCCGTTTGTACGAAAAACGTGTATTCCCAGCGATTCATCTGAACCGCAGCGGCACCCGTAAAGAAGAGCTGCTGCTGGCACCAGAAATTTTGCAAAAATCCCGGATTTTGCGCCAATTCATGTACAACATGGACGAAATAGAATCGATGGAGCTGATGCTTAAAAACATGAAAGCGACCAAGAACAACCACGAGTTCTTCGACTTGATGCGTCGCGGTGGCTAATCGGGCTATAATGTTAGGCTTCACGGAAAGTGCTCAAAACGGTTTTGAGTGGCTGCCGAAACGACGCGAAAGCGATATCAAAGGATAGAGAAATGAAAGACGGCATTCACCCCAACTACCGCGAAGTTTGCTTTTTGGACTTGTCCAACAACTTCAAATTTGTCACCCGCTCATGCGTTAACACCAAAGAAATGGTGAAAATGGACGATGGTCGCGAACTGCCTTTGTACAAACTGGACACCTCCAGTGAGTCACATCCTTTTTACACCGGCACACAAAAATCCGTGGACAACATGGGTGGTCGGGTTGAGAAATTCCGCAACCGTTTCGGCAAAACTGCTGCCAAAGACGCTGCACCAGCTGTTGCTTAAACGGCAACCTGCGTTAGAAAAAGCAGCCTGCTGTCAGGCTGCTTTTTTTTCGACTGAAAATACCCTACAGCACTATTTTTGATTTGACGACTACGCCGTTTTGAACAAACCATCTCCTGCCATCATTGCTCAGTCAGCTGTGCGCCGCTTGCCAAGGCTGGCGCTACTGCTTTTTTGCGCTGCATATGTGCTGCCAGGTTTTTTCGGCCGTGCCCCTTGGAAGAGCGACGATATTGCCGCCTTTGGCGTCATGCAGGAATTGGCTCAAGATTGGGTAAATTGGCTAGCACCCCAACTGCTGGGCCAAGCCAATGCTTCTGCTGCTTTGGTACCGTATTGGCTGGGAGCCATTGCGGTTCAGGTTTTGCCGTTCATCGATCCGGCTTTTGCCGTCCGCATTCCATTTATGTTGCTGCTGGCTCTGAGCCTGCTGGCTACTTGGTACGCCATCTACTATTTGGCGCGCAGCCCACAAGCCCAGCCAGTGGCCTTTGCTTTTGGCGGTGAGGCCGGTCCGAGCGACTACGCACGCGCTATTGCCGATGCAGGCGTACTGGCACTCATCGCCAGTCTAGGCCTGGCGCAGCTGTCGCACGAGACCACACCTGCGCTGGCCCAATTGGGTTTTACAGCTTTGGTTTTTTATGCCATGGCTGCCAGCCCTTACCGCTGCGCCACCAAGCTGTTCGGTCCTGCTTTGGGTCTGTTGGTGGGACTGGCAGGCTTGGCTTTGAGTGGTGCGCCCACGCTCGCCCTGATGCTGGGGATCGGTGGTGCGCTGGTGGAATGGACGCACATGCACTGGGGCAACAATGATCGCGACAGCGCACCAGACAGCGCCGCAAAGCGCCAGTCCTGGCAGTGGCTGTTGCTGATTGTTGGCGTCACTGTTGCCGTGGCCTTACTGGCCACGGTGCTGGATATATGGCGTTGGCGTATTTATTTGCCTGGCACGGGGGTGCACACCGCGTGGACAGAATGGCGCAAACTGGGTCGACTGCTGCTGTGGTTTACCTGGCCGACCTGGCCGTTGGCCATGTGGACACTTTGGCGCTGGCGCAGGCAACTTGCCAGCCGTCATGTGGCGCTGCCGTTATGGTTTGCGTTGGTGGCGGTGCTGGCCACGTTGACAACTCCAACCGCTGACCGCAGCTTGCTACTGGGTTTGCCGCCTATGGCCGCGCTGGCCGCCTTTGCGTTGCCAACGCTCAAGCGCAGCGTAGCATCCTTGATTGACTGGTTCACTCTGCTTTTTTTTACCGGCTGCAGCATCATCATTTGGGTGGTGTGGATTGCCATGCAAACCGGTGTGCCGCGCCAGCCAGCGGCGAACGTTGCCAGACTGGCACCGGGGTTTGAGCCAAGCTTTTCTGGGTTTGCTTTTTTAATCGCACTGGCTGCAACACTGGCGTGGGCCTGGCTGGTGACATGGCGCACTGCTGCGCACCGCACAGCTCTCTGGAAATCGCTGGTGCTGCCAGCTGGGGGCGCAACGCTGTGCTGGTTGCTGCTCATGACGCTATGGCTGCCTTTGCTTGACTATGCCCGCAGCTATGCCCCGATGTCACGACAAGTGGCAAAGCAAATTGGCAAAACTGGTTGTGTTGAAATTTATGGCATCAGCAGCGCACAAGCGGCTGCCTTCCAGTACCACGGCCAGCTCACACTGCGCCAAACGACACCAGATGCAGGTTGCGAGTTCTTGATTGTTGATGCCGATTCCCAATCGACGCTGAGTACCGCCGTCAACCTGCCCGACTGGGCATTTTGGGCCACATTGCGCAGGCCAGCAGATAAAAACGAAAACGTCTTGTTGTTCAAACGCGTTACCAATAACGCAAAAAATACCCACCCGATCCGCAATCCGTGAACGAATTAAAAATCATCGCGAAGCACGCTGGCACGGTTCTGGTGGGCCAACTTGCTGTCATGGCGTTTGGCGTGGCCGATACGGTGATTGCTGGGCGCTACAGCGACACCTCCTTGGCAGCGCTGTCAGTGGGTTCTGCCATTTACATCAGCGTATATGTCGGTTTGATCGGCATTGTGCAGGCGCTGCTGCCAATTTGGGCTGAGTTGCTGGGCGCCAACAAGCAACCCGAGATCGGTCGCTCACTCAGGCAAAGCCTTTACTTAAGTGGGCTCATCACCATTGCAGGCATGACGGCGCTGCTGCTTCCGGGCGCGCTGCTGCGTTGGGCGCAAGTCCCTGTTGCCATGCTGGCCGAAGTCCAAAGCTACCTCACCGTACTGGCTTTTGCATTTGCGCCATCTATAGTGTTTCGGCTCTACAGCACCTTTAACCAGTCTTTGGGTAAACCGCTGTTGGTCGCGTGGCTGCAAGTGGGTGCATTGCTGGTCAAAATTCCAATGTCAATGTGGCTGGTGGCAGGCGGAGCGGGTATGGAACCCATGGGCGCCGTTGGCTGTGCCTGGGCTACCTTGGTCGTTAACTACCTGCTGCTAGCCTTTGGGCTCGTCATGCTGCGCACGCAAGCAATGTACAAACCATTTCGTATTTGGCAGACCATGGAGCGCCCCCATTGGCCGACCATTGGTCACTTTGCGCGCTTAGGTATACCGGCAGGTCTGGCGTATTTGGTGGAGGTCACATCGTTTACTTTAATGGCGGTCTTCATCGCCCGGCTAGGGGTCACTGCATCAGCCAGCCATCAAATAGCGGCCAGCATGGCCGCCGTGCTTTACATGATGCCGCTGTCGATGGCGATAGCTTGCAGCGCACGGGTGTCTTTTTGGTTAGGGGCTGGTAGACCAGACCATGCGAAACGCGTTGTTCTATTAGGCTTGAAGCTCACAGTCGTTATTTCAATTGCGCTAGCAGCTATTTTATTAATAGCAAAAGATGCCATTGCTGGCTTTTATTCCACCAATCCAGTCATCGTTAGTACCGCTTCGTCCTTGCTTGTTTGGGTGGCCAGCTACCATCTGGCTGACTGCATTCAAGCCGTGTCTGCGTTTTTACTGCGCTGTTACCGCGTCACGATTGCACCGTTGGCTTTGTACAGCGTTTTGCTCTGGGGCTTGGGGCTTTATGGTGGCTACCTGCTGACATACGAAGGCTTATCAGGCTTGGCAGCCATGCCTTCGCCCAGCACTTTCTGGATGGCCAGCAGCATCGCGCTGTGGCTGGTAGCGGGTTTTTTCTTGCTATTGCTATGGCGGGCAACGCAGAAAAACCAATACGTATCAGCTTAGGCTGTTTGAAGGCTGCGTACGCGCGCAGCTGGGAAAGTAATAGAAAAACGCGAACCCTGCCCAAGCTGGCTCTCGATGTGTAGTTCTGCACCGTGGCGCTGCACCACATGTTTGACAATCGCCAGACCTAAACCTGTGCCCCCGGTCTCGCGTGAACGGCTACGGTCAATGCGGTAAAACCGCTCTGTCAGGCGCGGCAAATGCTCTGCTGCAATGCCTTGCCCGGTATCCTTGACCATGAACTGACCGCGCCCGTCATTCAGCATTTTCCAGCTCACATTAACATTACCGCTGTCGGGCGTGTAGCGAACGGCATTGATCACCAAGTTCGAGATGGCGCTGTACAGCTCAGCCTGAACACCTGCAATTTCACAAGCTGTAGCCACATCAAAGGTGATCTCGTGGCCATGCGGTGCCAGCAGCCTGGACAAAGCTTGCGCCTCTTGCTGCGACTGCGCAAACAGCACGCTGGTGTTTACCCATTCATTACCGCCAGGGTGCGGGCTTCCTTCAAGCCGTGACAGTGTTAACAAATCATCGACCAAGGTCTGCATACGCTTTGACTGCTGCGCCATCAAGGACAGATAACGCTCACGCTCCGGCGCCTTCAAAGGCAAGGTTTGCAACGTTTCTATAAAGCCCGACAATACGGTCAACGGCGTGCGGATTTCATGCGACACATTGGCTACAAAATCGCGCCGCATGGCTTCAGCCAGCTCGACAACCGTGATGTCACGTGACAACAATAGCTTGCGGTCTTTGCCGTAAGAGTGTGCATG
>JBBAPP010000049.1:0-1091 GCA_040400775.1 Polaromonas sp.
AGCGTACGGCTAGCGAAGCCGCAGGCAGTGCTCTGGCACGACAAGGCGAAGCAACAACGACACGGATGATTTAGAAATGGAATTAGGCATTAGAAAATGCGAGCGCGCGAAGCTGCGACAGCAACACTGGATCAGAATTTTTCAAAAAACCAGCTGCGAACTGATGCAATAACCGCCTGATATCCTCCGCAGCATTGACAAATAAATCTGCATACTGCGTAGCTGCTGCAGCAGAATAATGGGTCTGCGACAGGCGCAGCGCGTCTTCCAGTGCACGGCTTATTTCTGACAATGCGGTGAAGCCCACAGTCGCAGAGCTATTCGCCAATGCATGCGCAAAAGAAACCACTGCGTCACTGACCGGCAAGTGCTGCTCCATTGCCCACGCAGAAACTTCAGCCAGCAAGCAGCGTGAGCACTCATCGGCTTGATTCAGGAAAAGGTTGTACAGCGCAACACCTATCCGCAAATCGCCAATCAGCTTGACCTGCTCGTCGTCTGTGGTCGGCGGATCTTCAGGCACAACCGAAGCCGTAGGCTCAAGCGTCAACGCCACAAGCTGCTGAGCGGCAACAGGGGACAACGCTTGTAGGCCTGAAAGTCCAGACAAGCTGTCAACATCAACTTTTTCGATCTGACTGGCTGGCACGCCAGCAGCCTGCACCCCTGAAGTCGTTGCCTGCGAGATGCTGCGGCCTGGCACTTCATCGGCTGGCAAAGGATTAAATGTTTTCTCTGCACGACCCAGCAGTGGCCTGAGCTCGCCTGTGACATCGTCGTACACAAAGAGTTTTTTAGCCAGCTCAGGCTGATCGTTCAGCATGCCAATCAAAAAGCCCAACGCATCCAAATTGTTAGCCAATTTATCGAAAGTACCGGCTGCACGGGCGCGCTCCTCGTCGAACTCGGGCGCCATCAGCTTCTCAACACTGTCACGCATGCGCATCACGGCAGGCGAGGCTTGGCCCAGACCCAACACCGACAGCACAGCGCGGATCTGCGCCAGTTGCCCCGGTACGCTGGTTAAAGCAGATGTTTCTTGCGGATGGCGAAAGAAAATCTCCATCGACTTTTCAAGCTTGCCAAGGGAT
>JBBAPP010000049.1:1191-14967 GCA_040400775.1 Polaromonas sp.
AGTTTGACCAGGCAATCAGCCACCAAACTGAACTGGTCAGCCGCCGTCTTGAATTTGCTGACGTCACCGGCTGATACCGCAGACCAGGTTTCTTTGGCAGACGCTATACGTCTGCGGGCTTGTACCAGCAATGCAGGGTCAAAACGACCCCATAACAGCGCTTCGTAATCCACAGCTTTAGAACCTGCCAAGCCATAAACCGCGCGCACGGCTGACAATATCGGGGTTGGCGTTGTTGTGGTTGTGGCCTGTGAGCAGAAGAAAAGCAGATCTTGCGCCAGACGATCAGAAATACCAGTGTCGCCCTTGCTTAAAGCGGCGTATTGCAACAGCACACGAGACGCAGTACGGCGGACATACACATCAGACGGCAGCAGGCCATGCGCAAGCGCTTCAAAGTAAGCAGCGGCAATTTTCCAAAAAATTCTGGGTTGACGGTCTGCTTGTCGGGCTGAAAACCCCAGGCCTAAATCCTTTAAAACAGCAGCCGCCTGTGGCGCTTGGCCTTTCATGATCTGTAGTACAGACTGGTCAAAAACCGTACGTGACTGTGTGTCGTAACTGCGCGGCTCCGGGCTGGCGTTCAATTCAGGCTCTAGCCAGCGCCATTGCATAGCCCACAAATCAGCCGGATGAATTCGATCTGCCTTGACCAGCTCTTGTACAGCGCGGTACTGGGGAAATAACGAAACAGCCGAAACCGGTTTATCCGCCAAGATGCTCGCAAGGTGTTCGGTCAGTGCAAAGCTGGCATGTTCAATTTTGGCAGCAGCCTCTTGGCTGCATTGTTCTGGTTGCAGAACAAACTTTTGTACTGCGGCTTCCATGGCCCGCAGCACCAGCGTGGGACCAGGCAGACCGACCAGTTCCCCTACAGCCACTGCCTGGTGCAGTTGCAGACGGGCAATGTGCAGGGGGCTGGCGTCCAGCATGGCCAGATCAGAGCCCTGGACGGACTCGGTTTGCCTGACAAAACGTTTCAATGCTGTTACCGCAACATCAAGAGATATGTGCAGCGCTTCAAGCGCACTAGCCAACGGGCCCAGATGGTTGACGGCCAGATCAATGTCAGCAGCGTTTGAATCCAGGTCGAAGGCTTGCATAAGTGATGGTCAATTCAGCTTAGTGTTTGACGCAAAAATAGGGGGGTAAAGCAGAGCTAGCCATTTTTTAGCGCGAATGCCTTTTTCAAGCGGCTGCCTTGGCCAGACCGGGTGCCGGCCAACTCCACAACGCCGAACAAAGCACCGCGCACATTGGCCACCTCTTGTGGATCTACCATTTGTTGATGCTCCGCTAGACCGGTAAGAAGGTCCTGAATTGCTGGTCTGTCTGCCATGTTCTGGTTTCAGAAAAATAACACTTTACGCTTCAGCCCAAAAAAATCCCGGTGATGCATCTAACAGCTTTGCTGTCATCGGCGACAAAAACTTTGAGAGCGTAACTTAGAACACCCACTACAACAGCTCCTTCAGTTCTTGCGTCGGTACGATGGGCAGTTGGCCTAATTACCAGCGCCGATGGTGGTCAAATGCGTCGTTGGCAAGGCCACTGAAGTTTATTGTCAGATTTGAACCATTTCGAAATCTTCCTTGCGGGCGCCACACTCAGGGCAAGTCCAATTCATTGGCACTTGTGCCCACAGCGTGCCTGCCGCAATGCCCTCTTCAGGTGAGCCTGTCGTTTCGTCGTAAATCCACCCACAAATCAAACACATCCAAGTCATTACGTAATCCCAGCTTAAATTGCCTTCACATAGAATGCAATCTATTGTAACTATGCCGCGTTGTTCATTCGCTCACAGGCAAACTCATCGCCTATGGCAAACTTCACTTTACCAACTGAACCTAATCCTGAGACGTCAGCCCCCGACGTTGACGACGAACCAATCTGCGTCATGACATTCAATGCCAGCGACCCGAGTGGCGCCGGTGGCTTGACAGCTGACATCACCGCCATTGCTTCGGCAGGTGGCCATGCGCTGGCGATAGTCACAGGCGCTTATGTTCGCGATACTGCCGAAATTTTCGACCACATCAGCTTTGACGAAGAAGCTGTCAGTGAGCAGGCCCGCACCGCGCTTGAAGACATGTCCGTCAGCGCCTTTAAGGTCGGCTTTGTCGGCAGCCCTGAAAACATCAGCGCGGTAGCCGAGATTGCGGCTGACTACTCAGAAGTCCCGCTGATTGCCTACATGCCCAGCTTGGCTTGGTGGGACGAAGACAAAATTGACAGCTATCTGGATGCCTTCAGGGAACTCCTGCTGCCGCAAACCACGATTTTGGTAGGTAACTACAGCAGCTTGTGGCGCTGGTTGTTGCCTGACTGGCCGGGCGAGCGCAACCCGTCGGCCAAAGATATTGCTAAAGCTGCTGCGCAACTCGGCGTGCCTTACACACTGGTGACCGGCATACCGCTGCCCGAGCAGTTCATTGACAACGCCCTAGCCACTCCCCAAGCCGTGCTGCACAGCGAAAAGTTTGAGCGTTTTGAAGCGGTATTTTCCGGCGCTGGTGACACCTTGTCTGCAGCGCTGAGCGCTCTGCTGGCCAACGGTCATGATTTGCAAGCTGCCGCTGCGGAAGCTTTGACTTACCTTGACCAAAGCCTGAGCGCAGGTTTTAACCCCGGGATGGGCCACACCGTGCCTGATCGCATGTTTTGGGCGCAGGCTGAAGATGACACAGACCTGGAAACGGCCAAAGAATCGCTGGCAACAGACGATATAGATTTAACAATCTCCCCCCAGAGGTCTTTTTTTGACATGCCGCCCCACGGCACCACGAAACACTAAACTAAATTCCGATTTTATGAACCAAACCACGCTCTCCCTCAACGATGTCCTGTTTGAACGGGCTAAAAAACTGATTCCTGGCGGCGTTAATTCGCCAGTCCGTGCCTTCAAAGCGGTAGGTGGTACGCCCCGCTTTGTACAGCGTGCCCAAGGCGCGTATTTTTGGGACGCAGACGGCAAGCGCTATACCGACTACATCGGCTCTTGGGGGCCAATGATTTTGGGCCATGGCCACCCGGCGGTGATTGAATCGGTACAAAAAGCCATGCTGGACGGCTTCTCGTTCGGCGCACCAACCGAGCGTGAAGTCGAACTGGCCGAAGAAATTGTCAAGCTCGTGCCGTCGATAGAGATGGTGCGTTTGGTCAGCTCTGGCACAGAAGCCGCCATGAGCGCCCTGCGCTTGGCCCGCGGCGCAACAGGCCGCAGCAAAATCATCAAATTTGAAGGTTGCTACCACGGCCACACGGACGCGCTGCTGGTCAAGGCCGGTTCGGGTCTGGCCACTTTTGGCAACCCAACCAGCGCAGGCGTACCGCCTGAGGCCGTCCAGCACACGCTGGTGCTTGAATACAACAACTTGACCCAGCTAGAAGAATGTTTTGCACTGCACGGCAAAGAACTCGCCTGCCTGATGATGGAGCCGATTTGCGGCAACATGAACTTTGTACGCGCCAGCCTGCCGTTTATGACGCGCTGCCGCGAGCTGTGTACGCAATATGGCGCACTGTTGATATTTGACGAAGTCATGACCGGCTTCAGAGTGGCGTTAGGCGGCGCGCAAAGTTTGTACGCCCAGCTGATCCCCGGCTTCAAGCCAGACATGACCGCTTTGGGTAAGGTGATCGGCGGCGGTATGCCGCTGGCAGCCTTTGGTGGCAGCAAAGCCGTGATGGAAATGCTGGCCCCTATCGGTGCGGTCTATCAAGCTGGAACCCTGTCAGGTAACCCGGTGGCCACCGCTTGCGGCCTGGCCACGCTGCGCGAGGTACAAAAACCAGGCTTTTACGACGCGCTGGGCGAGCGCACCCGCAGCCTGGTCACAGGTTTAACAGCAGCGGCCAATAAAGCAGGCGTCAGCTTTTCTGGCGACAGCGAAGGCGGCATGTTCGGCTTCTTTCTGTTTGACACCTTGCCACAAAACTACGCCACAGTCATGACCACCGACAGCCCCGCGTTCAACCGCTTTTTTCATGCCATGCTGGACAAAGGTGTGTATTACGCCCCGGCGCTGTACGAAGCCGGGTTTGTCAGCGCAGCGCACACGGCAGCAGATATTGAGGCGACGGTGGATGCTGCAGCGCAGTTTTTTGCAGGTCGATAAAACCAAAACGCTATTTATTTAATAGCTACTTGCACCCGAATCTATTGGGCTACCCGTCTATTTGACCCATAAAAATGGCACTTTGAAGCGCATTTTGGTCGTGTTTACGTTTCAGTAGCACCTTCATTGCTGTCTTTTCAGCTAACTTTCATCCTAAAAAATGACTTTAGCCCAATACGCGATGCTGGTTGAGGCAGCGAACCGCTGCGGGGCTGACACTTCGCTGAGCGAAGATATGCGCGATGGTATGCGCTATGGGGCGACGACGGTGGTGAATCCGTTTGTCTAGATAAGTCAATTTTGCGCTCTATGGCTGATTCAGCCTAATAAAACATGAACCGTTCGCCCCGAGCTTGTCGAAGGGTTAAGGGAGCAGGATCTTTTCGGGCAACGCCTACCAAATCTATTTGGGGGCCCCCAAGGGACGCTTACAACGCAATTTAGCAATTAATTAATCACGGCCTGCCATGGCCATATTCAGAGCTTGGAGGTAATTTTTTAGCGCTGACCGTAGATTAAATTCCGCATTCAATGCCTGAAATGCCGTACGCCCGACAGCACCATCACCACGCTGCGCTCATTGGCCGCGTCAATCACCTCCTGGTCGCGCATCGAGCCGCCGGGTTGAATCACACTGGTGGCGCCTGCGTCGACCACCACGTCCAGGCCATCGCGGAAAGGGAAAAATGCATCACTGGCTACCGCCGTGCCCGCCAGTGACAGGCTGGCGTGCCCGGCCTTGATACTGGCGATACGGGCGGAGTCTAGGCGGCTCATTTGACCTGCACCTACGCCCATGGTCATGCCGTCCTTGCAAAAAACGATGGCGTTGGACTTGACGTATTTGGCCACCTTCCAGGCGAACAGCAGGTCTTGCAGCTGCTCAGGGCTGGGCTGCAATTTGCTGACGACTTTTAAATCGCTGAGAGCCAGTTCGTGGTTGTCCGCAGTTTGCATCAGCAGGCCTGAACCAACGCGTTTGATATCCATCAAATTTCGGCCTGCGCCAGGAGTTGGCAAATCAATCTGCAAAATCCGCACATTGACTTTGGTTTTGAAGACTTCCAAAGCCTCAGGCGTGAAACTCGGAGCCATCAGGACTTCAACAAACTGCTTTGAAATTTCGCGGGCAGCACGCTCGTCGAGTAAGCAATTCAACGCGATGATGCCACCAAACGCGGACGTTGGATCAGTTTTGAAAGCCTTGCTATAAGCCTGAAGCGCATCAGCACCTACCGCCACACCGCAAGGGTTGGCGTGTTTGACGATGACGCAGGCTGACCCGGTAAAGCTTTTGACGCATTCCCAAGCAGCGTCCGCATCCGCAATATTGTTGTAGCTCAGCTCTTTGCCTTGCAACTGCTTGGCCGTAACGAGTGCGCCGGGCGCCGGATACACATCACGGTATAACGCGGCTTGCTGGTGTGAATTTTCACCGTAGCGCAGGTCCTGCAGCTTGATAAAGCGGCCATTGGCCTGTCCGGGAAACATGCTGTGCGTGCCATCGACCTGGATGCCCGAGAGATAGTCGCTGATCGCGCCGTCGTACTGGCTGATGCGGTTAAACGCAGCAACTGACAAGGCGAATTTGGTTTTGTCCGTCAGCCTGCCATCGGCTTTTAGTTCGGCCAATACGCCCGCGTACTGCGCAGCATCGGTCAGCACACCCACATCTTTCCAGTTTTTGGCAGCGCTACGCACCATGGCCGGACCGCCGATGTCAATATTTTCAATGGCGTCTTCGAGCGTGCAGCCGGGCTTGGCGACTGTGGCTTCAAACGGGTACAAATTGACGACCAGCAAGTCGATGCTGGCGATGTCGTGTTCTTTCAAAGCCGCCATGTGCTCGGGCACATCACGCCGCGCCAGCAGGCCGCCGTGAATGGTGGGGTGCAGGGTTTTAACCCGGCCGTCCAGCATTTCAGGGAAACCCGTGTGATCGGCTACTTCCGTGACTGGCAAACCAGCATCAGCCAGCAACTTGGCAGTGCCGCCGGTTGACAGCAGTTGGATACCGAGCGCATGCAGGGCTTGGGCAAATTCGAGGATGCCAGTTTTGTCAGAGACGGAAATCAGTGCGTTCATGCTTGTCTTTGTCATTCAATTTACTTGATCAGCTTGTGTTCAACCAGCTTTTTACGCAGCGTGTTGCGATTCAAGCCCAGCCACTCAGCGGCGCGTGACTGGTTTTGTGCGGCATGCTGCATCACAACTTCTAGCATCGGCTTTTCAACCACCCGCACCATCATGTCGTACATGCGGTCCGGCTCGGTACCGCGCAGGTCTTGAAAATAACTGTCCAGGCTGGTGCGAATGCACTCTTCAATTTGTTTTTTGCTCATACGCAAACTTCCTCTTGGTTTTTATTATTCACCGTTAGTGCTAGGGGCATGCGGTCAGTGGCATCACCCAAAGCATCAAAAAAAACAGCCACAGCGCCCAGTTGCGCCTCAGCATCCACCAGCGTATTCATCTGCGTACGAAAGGCGTCGCCGCCCGGCAAAGCCTTCACATACCAGCCGATGTGCTTGCGCGCACTGCGCACGCCAGTGAACTCGCCATACAACTGGTAATGGTCTTGCAAGTGGTCCATCAGCAAGCGTTTGACATCCATCACCAAGGGCGCAGCAAGCTGCTTGCCAGTGGCCAAGAAATAAGAAACTTCCCTGAATATCCACGGCCTGCCTTGCGCCACCCGACCCAGCATGACCGCATCAGCGCCCGTATAGGCCAGCACATCGCGCGCCTTTTGTCCGCTGGTGATGTCGCCATTGGCAACGACAGGGATCTTCAACGCGGCTTTGACTTCAGCAATCGTGTCATATTCAGCCATACCCTTGTAGCCCTGCGCACGCGTGCGGCCATGCACGGTGACCATGGCCACGCCAGCCAGCTCAGCCGCGCGCGCAATCGTCACGGCATTTTTATGCTGTTCAGCCCAGCCCGTGCGCATCTTTAGCGTGACAGGCACATTGCGCGTAGCGCAGGCTTTAACCACCGCCGAAACAATCTCAAGCGCCAGCTTTTCGTCTTGCATCAGCGCCGAGCCGGCCCACTTGTTGCATACTTTTTTTGCTGGGCAGCCCATGTTGATGTCAATGATTTGCGCGCCCCGGTCAATGTTGTAAGCGGCGGCATCCGCCATCATTTGCGCATCGGTCCCGGCAATCTGTACGGCAATCGGCTCAGGCTCGCCATCGTGGTTGGCACGGCGCGATGTTTTCAGGCTGTCCCACAAGTCGCGGCGCGAGGTCACCATTTCACTGACCGCATAGCCCGCACCCAGCTTTTTGCAGAGCATGCGAAAAGGCCTGTCTGTGACGCCCGCCATGGGCGCGGCAAACACGTTGTTTGCCAATGCATAAGGGCCGATGAACATGGGAACAGGATTTTTATGAGTGCTGAAAAAGAAGGCACATTGTAGCTGCTTAAAATTTAGGCAAAAAGCATAGCAGCCCATCCCGACAGCCAGATGCGATACTGCTTGTTTATGGATGCATGGGTACAACAACTGCTGGAAATTTTGGCCTTGCCACAGTTTGGCCTGAGCACGGTTTTCATCATCTCGTTTATCTCAGCTACATTGCTGCCGCTGGGCTCTGAGCCCGTGGTGTTTGGTCTGGTCAAATTGAACCCTGAGCTGTTTTGGCCCGCCATCTTGACGGCGACTGCAGGCAACACACTGGGCGGTGCACTGGACTGGTGGATAGGTTATGGCGCGCACAAGATTGTGGACAAGTACCACCATGACTCACACCACGGCCGAGCCGTGCGTTGGCTGGAAAAGCTTGGACCTAAAGCCTGCCTGCTGTCGTGGCTACCCGTTGTGGGCGACCCGCTGTGCGCGGTGGCGGGTTGGTTGAAGTTTTCTTTTTGGCCCTGCATGTTCTACATGGCCATTGGTAAATTCCTACGATATTTTACGATGACAGGCGGCCTGATTTGGGCTTTCCCCGGCATTGCGTCGTTTAATTAAAAGCGCTCAGTAGGCAACAAATAACGCCACTGGCCGGCTGGCAAACCGCTCATCGCCACGCGGCCAATTCGCAAGCGTTTCATGCCCGTGATGGTCAGGCCAACACTTTCACAAAAGTAGGCAATTTGCCCCGGTTGCTCGCCTTTTAATGCAAAACGTAGCCGCGCCTCGCTTTGCCAGCTGACTTTGGCAGGCGGCAGCAGCTTGCCATTGAAGGTAAAACCGTGGTCCACGCGGTTCAGGCGCTCCAGGCCGCCAGGCTTGATGCTGCCAGCAACCTCAACCACCACCTCATGCTCCAGTGTGGCAGCATCTTCACGCAGCTTGCGGGCTACGCGCCAGTCGTCGGTAAAAACGACCAAGCCGCTGGCGGGCAGCGCAAGCTGCGTGACCAATTCGGCAGCTAAATGTTTTTTAAGCAGCGTGATAGCGCTGCGATCTTCGGACGAATGTGTCGCCTGCTTCAAGTCAGCCTCAAAACCAGCAGGCTTGTGCAGCAGCAATGTGACCGCCGTCGGCCCCAGCAAGCTGGCATCTTTTGACAATTCGATGCTTTGATGCAGCACCCGAAACTGCGGCTCTTCAACCACCACACCGTCGACCGTGACCCAGCCGCCTTCGATGTATTGCTCGGCCTCCCGGCGTGAGCAGGGCAATATCTCAGCCAGGCGTTTGGCAAGGCGTACAGGCTCGTTCATGCAGTCTTTTCAAGCGGCCGCCGTGGAACTGGCTTTGCCAGGCCAGCAGCGGCGTCCTCTGCAAGGGGAGGATGGACTACACGCAAGTGCGTCCAGGCAGGGGGGTTCCATAGGCTAGCTTGAGAAAAGAAAGTTCATCACATCGCCATCTTTAACAACGTATTCCTTGCCTTCGCTACGCATTTTTCCCGCATCCTTAGCGCCTTGCTCGCCCTTGAAGGCGATGTAGTCGTCAAAGGCAATGGTTTGCGCGCGGATGTAGCCTTTTTCAAAGTCGGTGTGAATCACACCTGCGGCTTGCGGGCCTGTGCTGCCAATATGAATCGTCCAGGCGCGAACTTCTTTGACACCGGCGGTGAAATAAGTTTGTAGCCCCAGCAGCTTGAAAGCGGCGACGATCAGTCGGTTCAAGCCTGGCTCGGTCTGGCCAATTTCAGCCAAAAACATTTTTTTATCAGCGTCTTCCATGTCAGCCATTTCGGCTTCCATCTTGGCGCAAATGGCGACAACAGGCGCGTTTTGCGCCTTGGCATAAGCGGTCAAGCGGTCTAAAAATGGATTGTTCTCAAAGCCATCTTCCGCCACGTTGGCCACAAACATGGCGGGTTTGGCGGTGATTAAAAAGAATTGCTGCAACAGCGGCAGCTCTTCTTTGCCGAAGTCAATGCTGCGTACCGGCTTGGCTTCGTTCAAAGCCAGTTGGCACTTTTCAAGAATCGCCACCAGCTTGACGGACTCTTTGTCACCCGAGCGTGCCAGCTTGGTCACGCGGTGTAGCGCTTTTTCAACCGCCGCCAAATCTGCCAGGCAGAGTTCCGTCTGAATCACTTCAATGTCTGATATCGGGTCAACCTTGCCTGCAACATGAATCACGTTGTCGTCTTCAAAGCAGCGCACCACATTCACCGTGGCATCGGTTTCACGGATGTGCGCCAAAAACTTGTTGCCCAAGCCTTCTCCGGTGCTGGCGCCGGCTACCAGGCCAGCTATGTCAACAAACTCAACAATTGCTTTTTGAATTTTTTGCGGGTGAACGATCGCGGCCAGCTGGTCCAGGCGTGCATCGGGGACTTCCACAATGCCTACGTTAGGCTCTATGGTGCAAAAAGGATAGTTTTCAGCTGCGATGCCCGCTTTGGTCAACGCGTTGAACAGGGTGGATTTACCGACGTTGGGCAGGCCGACGATGCCGCATTTCAAACTCATGTGAAACCTTAAAAATCAGGTTGCAAAGTGTATTCGATACGCAGCCAAGCCTTGATTTACGGCTTTTAGCCGCATCATCGGCAGGTCGCTGTCAGCGCTGGGTTGCTGCAACAAGCTGCGCGGGCACTGGCGCAAGCGACTGTTTTTTTTGAAATGACCCCCCCGCTAGAACGCAGCAGCGTCTACCAGAGCGCTACTGCAGACAAAGCCTTGCGAGCTGCGCCGCAAGCTAACTAAACGGTTTAATCAGTCAAATTGATAGTTCGCTGCTGCCTGCTGGCCCAACTTGAGGGTGTGCTCCACATCCGTCAACACGATGGCATTCATACCAAAAGTTATGGCTCCATTGACGCGCTTGTCGGCGCGGTAACTTTGCAGCATATCGCTAACCTGTGGGCTGCTCAAAGCGGTGATGGGATCAATGTTCGGAATCGGGCAACGGGCACATGGTTTCACGGGCTTGAGCTGTAAGAGGCCTTGCTCGGTTGAAATATGCAGCAGGTCCAAGCGGTCTTCATCGTGCGGCGCCAAAGCCTCAGCTGCCGGCCTAGACGCCAACACTATATTCGGTCGAAAGCGCGACATGCTGACGGCCAAGCTGCCACTGGCCACCAGTTTGCTGTTGAGCTGAAACAGCGAGGCTTCACTCACCACCAGCACCGGGAAGCCATCGCTGAACTGGTTGAGCGCCTCAAGGTCGCCAGTCCAGTCGCGGCTGCAGATCCGCTTGTGATCCGGGTCAAACCGCACCAGGCGGGCTGGGGTACCCAAAAAGTCGCTGAACCACTGTGCGGCAATTGCGCCCATGTCAAACGCGGCCACCTCGTCGTCCCAGACGGTCACACGTACAGGCGCTTCAACCGCATCCAGCTTGATGTGCAGCGCCAACATACCGGGGGCACGCAGCACCATCTCGTAGTGTTTTAGCTGCGGCTGAATCAGCGCCAAGCGCGGTAATTCACGTTGCGTCAAAAATTGACCCTGGCTATCGACCACCATCCAGGCGCGGTCAAACTCCAACCCGGTATCCAGCATGATGGCCTCTTGCACCTGAACCCCTGCGCAAGATTTGATGGGATAGACGTACAAAGCGGAAATAACGCTTTTGAAGTCAAAATTGTCGGTCAATGCGTCGCTCATGGGGGTCCGTCCAAGTCGGTAAAGCAGGGCTAAAAGCCAGCCCAAAAACGCCATTTTGCACTGCCTTCTAAAATATAAAAATGTCCAAGTCTTTTGATGTGTGTGTTTTCGGTGATGGGGTTGTAGGCCGCACGCTGGCTTTGTTGCTTGCCAAAGATCGCCTGAAAGTGGCTTTGGTCGCACCGGCAGCAAGCCCGCGACCAGCTGATTTTCGGGCATATGCCTTAAACGGTGCATCGAAAAAAATGCTCGCGTCCTTGCGTGTTTGGCCAGACGATGCATTTGCTACTCCGGTGCAAAACATGCAGGTTTGGGGCGACGATGGCGGCGCGATTGATTTCAAAGCGCAATCGGCGGGCCAAGAGGCCTTAACCTGGATTGTTGATGTCCCGCAGCTTGAAGCACAACTCCTGCAAGCTTGCAACTATCAGGGCCTGATTGAAACGCTTGAGACACCAGTCGCTGCCCCGCTCAGCATCATTTGCGAAGGCCAAAAAAGCAGCAGCCGTCGCGATCTGGGAGCGCAGTGGACGCGCAAGGGCTATGCACAAAAAGCCATCGCTACCCGGCTTGAATCAGACTTGCCCCACAGCGGTTGCGCCCGCCAGTGGTTTGGCAACCAAGGCGAAGTGGTCGCGCTCTTGCCGATGGGCGGCAGCCTTGGAAACGCTTTGGCATTGGTCTGGTCAGTCAGTGATGAACGTGCAGCACTGCTTGAAAATCTACCGCCAGAGGAGTTTTGCGCCCTGCTTGCCGCCGCATGCCATCACAGCGTGGGCAACCTGCGCTTGAGTAGTCCGCGGGCCAGCTGGCCATTGGCACTGGGCAGCGCTGATCGCTGGGTGGGCCCGGGTTGGGCATTGGCAGGAGACGCAGCACACACCGTACACCCGCTGGCAGGTCAAGGGCTGAATCTGGGGTTGGCAGATGCGATGTGTTTAAGCCAAACTTTGGCCGGTCGTGAATACTGGCGCGGTTTGGGTGATGAAAAATTGCTGCGCAAATACGAGCGTTCGCGCAAGGCTGAAGTTGCTGCAGTCGGTGCAGTCACAGACGGCTTGCAGCGTTTGTTTGCGCAAACACAGCCGGCGTGGCAATCACTGCGCAATTGGGGCATGAATGGATTTGCCGCCAGCCAGCCGCTTAAATCGTGGCTCGCCAAACGCGCAGCCGGGTCAATTTTTTAAATATATTTACTGATATAGATCCTATGAAACTCCTTAAATCAATCGCCGCTCTGGCTTTTACAGTCTGCGCCTTCAGCGCTATTGCACAAGAAGCGGCGATCCGCAAAAACCTGGCCGAGCGGCTGCCCACTCTGCCCAAAATTGACGAGGTTAGCAAGACACCCATGAACGGGCTGTTTGAAATTCGTGTCAACGACAACGATATTTTTTACACCGATATAGACGGTAGTTTTTTAATCCAGGGCGTATTGATTGACACCAGAACAAAACGCAACCTGACCGAAGAGCGCACTGAAAAGCTCAACGCTGTGGCGTTCGACGCACTGCCATTGAAAGACGCCTTTACCGTCGTGCGCGGCAACGGCAAACGCAAAATGGCCGTGTTTGAAGACCCCAACTGCGGTTATTGCAAACGCTTTGAGCGCGACTTGCAACAGGTCAACAATGTGACGGTTTACATGTTTTTGTACCCTGTGCTGGGCCCTGATTCAATCGAGAAAACCAAAAACATCTGGTGCGCCAAAGACAAAGCCAAAACCTGGCAAGACGTGATGCTGCGTGACAACCCCGTACCCAAGCTAAGCTGCGACACCGCAGCCATTGACAGGCTGCTGGACTTTGGTCGCAAGCACAAAATCACCGGTACACCCACCATATTTTTTGCCGATGGATCGCGCGTGCCAGGTGCTATCAACACCGCGCAGATTGAAAAATTTTTATCCGAATCCAAATAAGTTCTCAAAGCTTTATTGGCGCTTATACAACTTGATGGCAAAGATTACATCGCTGGGCATCCCGGAGCGGCTGCAAACATTTGAGCCCACCCACCGTGCCGCACGTCAACGGCTCGAAGTCGTTCAACCAGCCAGCTACGCACGCAGCCGCAATACCCTTGACGGTGCCGTTACTGGCTTGTCGCCCTACTTCACACATGGGCTGTTGACCCCAGAAGAAGCGGCGCGAAACATTCATGCAAGATATCCGTTGTCGTTTGAAGACAAACTGGTTTTTGAGTTCGGCTGGCGCGCGTTTTTTCACCATGTTTGGAGCCGCAGCAAACATCCTGACGCCATTTTGGAAGACATGCACGGCCAAGCGCCGTGGAATGGCCACTACGCTGACACACTGCCGCTGGACATTCGGGAAGGCTGCACAGGCGTGCCCGCCATCGACAACGCGGTGCGCTTGCTGTACAGCACAGCTTACTTGCACAACCATATGCGCATGTGGCTGGCCAGCTATGTGGTGCATGTGCGCAAGGTGCACTGGCGCGCTGGCGCAGACTGGCTGTACGGCCACTTGCTGGATGGTGACTTGCCGAGTAACCACCTGAGCTGGCAGTGGGTAGCGGGCACGTTTTCAAGCAAACCCTATGTATTCAACGCTGAGAACGTGTTGAAGTACGCGCCAGCCGGCGCCCACCAAGCCTGGGACTGTAGCGGTACTGTGAT
>JBBAPP010000050.1:0-8785 GCA_040400775.1 Polaromonas sp.
AAAGCCGCTTGCTGCTCAGTGCTGGGGCTGCTTGGAGCGGGCTGCGCTGCCAGCAAACTCAAAGCTGTGGAGGGCTCTGTCTCTTTGGCTGCTGCCGGGCTAGAGGATGCGCTGGAATGGGTCTGCTCAGACGCTGCGCTGGGACGTGCATGGCCGCCAAAGTTAAGCCGAGGTGCGCTGGGCATTTTGACAATTTCCTTGTCGGTACACAGCGGGCATTCAACCAGGCCGCGAGCGCGTTGCGACTGAAAATCGTCTTCAGAGCCAAACCAGCCTTCAAACGAATGCTGCTGGCCGCATTGAAGATTCAGAACTTTCATGACCAACAATGCACCACGGCACAGTTCAACATCACACTAGCTACCGAGCGATTTGACAATGCTGCTGATGGACTGTGCGCACAGCGTCATCAAACCGCCAGGAAGAATACCCAGAATCAGGATGAGGGCACCGTTGATGGTCAAAACCACTCGCGCATCGGCCGGTGCAGTGATAGGCAGAACCGGGCTGAGTGGGGCGTCAAAATACATCACTTTAACAATGCGGAGGTAATAAAACGCACCCACCAAGGACATCAGCACAGCAAACACAGCCAGCACCAGGTAGCTGGTTTGTTGCGACGAGATCAAAGCCTGCAAAACCGACAGCTTGGCATAAAAACCGACCAATGGTGGCAAACCCGCCAGTGAAAACATGACAACCGCCATAACACCTGCATACAGCGGGCTGCGCTGGTTGAGCCCCGCGAAGTCACTGATTTCTTCTGACTCATGCCCAGCACGCGCCAACAGCATGATGATGCCAAAAGCCGCCAGCGTGGTGAGCACATAGGTGATGGCATAAAACATGGCCGCACTGTAGGCGGATTCAGCATTGAGCTGGTTGCCATTCACAACCCCAGACAACATGCCCAGCAACAAGAAACCCATCTGTGAAATGGTTGAAAAAGCCAACATGCGCTTGAGGTTGGTTTGCGCAATAGCAGCCAAATTACCCACCAGCAGCGAGCCAATTGCCATCAAGGCCAGCATTTGCTGCCAGTCAAAGGCCAGCGGTAGCAAGCCTTCCACCAGCAAACGAAGGCAAATGGCGAAGGCCGCAAGCTGTGGTGCGCCGCCAATCAGTAAAGTGACAGCCGTGGGCGCACCCTGGTACACATCCGGCAGCCACATATGAAACGGCACAGCACCGAGCTTGAAAGCCAAGCCAGCGACGATGAATACCAAGCCAAAGACCAGCACCTGGTGCTTGACCTGTCGGCTGGCAATGGCGTTGAAGACTTCATTCAAGTCCAGCGAACCCGTCGCGCCATAAAGCATCGACAAGCCGTAGAGTAAAAAGCCTGAAGCCAATGCGCCCAGCACGAAATACTTCATGGCGGCTTCCGTGGCCACGGCGTTGTCGCGACGTAAAGCCACCAGCGCATAACTGCACAGTGTCAGCAGCTCGAGACCCATGTAAATGACCAAGAAATTGTGACCAGAAATCATCACAAACATGCCCAGCAGTGCAAACAAGCTGAGCGTGAAAAACTCACCGCCACGCAGCATGTCACGGTCGTAGGCGTAGGGCCTGCCATACACCAGAGACACCATCAGCGCGATGCTGGAAAAGCACTTGAGCCAACTGCCCATCGGATCCACCACCACCATCTTGCCAAACCCATAATAGGTTTGGCCACCCAGCGCGTAAGCGGCCTCCAGCGCGGCCACCCCGCCCAACGTGAGCAAGGTCAACACATAGGTCAGCGTGCGCATCGGGGACTTGACCCACAGGTCAACCAACAAAATAATACAGCCCATCACGAGCAAGGTGATCTCGGGGTAAACCGCTATCCAGGAGAGTTTGTCAATCATTGCTGAATTCTTTTGCGGTTAGTTCAGTTTTGTTTTGGCGACATGTACCAGCAATTCAACGACTGAGCTGTTCATTACATCGGTAAACGGCTTGGGATACAGACCCAGATACAGCGTAGCAATGGCCAGCAACGCCAACATCAAAAACTCTCTGGCGTTAATGTCCGTCAGGTTTTTAACATCGTCATTAATCACAGGGCCGAGGTATACGCGTTTGTACATCCACAGTGTGTAGGCGGCCCCAAAAATTAATGCTGTGGCAGATGCCAAGCCGATCCAGAAGTTGAACTTGACCGCACCCAAAATCACCATCCATTCACCCACAAAACCAGCCGTAGCGGGCAAGCCGCAATTAGCCATGGCAAAAAACAAGGCAAACGCCGCAAACTTGGGCATGGTGTTGACCACACCGCCATAGCTGGAAATGTCTCGGGAGTGAACCCGGTCGTACAGCACGCCAATGCACAAAAACATAGCGCCAGACACAAAACCGTGGGCAATCATTTGCACAATGCCGCCCGCAACGCCCAGGTCATTGAAGATAAAAAAGCCAAGTGTGACAAAACCCATATGCGCGACTGATGAATAAGCCACCAGTTTTTTCATGTCCTGCTGCACCAATGCCACAAGACCGACGTAAATAACGGCAGTCAACGACAAGGCAATCATCAGCCAAGCCCATTCGCGTGACGCGTCAGGGGCAATCGGCATCGAGAAGCGCAAGAAACCATATGCACCGAGCTTGAGCATGATGGCTGCCAGCACAGCCGAGCCTCCCGTGGGCGCTTCAACGTGGACATCAGGCAACCAGGTATGTACTGGCCACATCGGCACCTTCACGGCAAATGCTGCAAAGAATGCAAAGAACAGCAGCGTTTGAATCGTGCTACCCAAGGGCAAGTTGTGCCACATCAAAATATCAAAGCTGCCAGACTTGTTGTACAAATAAATAAGCGCAACCAGCATCAGCAGTGAACCAAGCAGGGTGTACAAAAAGAACTTGAAAGCCGCATAAATCCTGTTTGGGCCGCCCCAAATACCGATGATGAGGTACATCGGTATCAGCGTGGCCTCAAAAAATACATAAAACAGCAGGCCATCCAGCGCAGAAAAAACGCCAACCATCAAACCACTCAAAATCAAAAATGCGGCCATGTACTGGTTGACGCGCGTGGTGATGGATTCCCAACTGGCGATGATGACCACCACGTTGATGAAAGCAGTCAACAACACAAACCAAAGCGAAATGCCATCGATACCGATGTGGTAGTTGACATTGAAGCGAGCGATCCAGCTAGCCTTTTCAACGAACTGCATGGCGGATGTGCCGAGCTTGAAGCCTTCGTACAAAGGCAGTGTGACCAACAGACTGACGACGGCACCGACCAAGGCGATCCAGCGCACGCTGCGCGCCTGGTCGTCGCGACCAAGGGCCAGGAGCACGACACCAAAAAATATGGGTGTCCAAATTGCAATGCTAAGCAAACCCATTAAAGTTATTCCTGCTTCTTTTTATTGTTGATCGGTATCTATTGCGCACTATCTGTTGAGCCAAACGAAATACGTCATCAGTACAAATACGCCCAAAATCATGCCAAAGGCGTAGTGGTAAATAAATCCCGACTGCAAGCGGCGAACGATGCTGGACACCCAGCCCACCAGTTTCCACGAGCCGTTGACCAGCGCGCCGTCTATCAGTTTTTGATCGCCGAATTTCCATAAACCCAAACCTAGCCCGCGCGCACCGCGCGCCAGCACGTTTTCATTGAACCAGTCGAGGTAATACTTGTTGTCAAGCAGTGTGTAGAGGGGCTGAAAAATGCGTTGAATGGCAGCGGGCAATGCCGGATTGCGCATGAACATGTACCAAGCGGTGACCACCCCCGCGAGCGCCAGCCAAAACGGCGCAGCCGTCAAACCATGCAGCGCCATTTGCACCGGGCCGTGAAACAGCTTGGCCAACTCTTGCATAGCAGGATGCTTTTCAAGATTGACCGTGATCACGTTTTTGAAAAAATCACCGAAAAGCATGGGCTGAATGGTCATGAAACCAATCACGACAGACGGAATCGCCAGCAACACCAGAGGCACTGTGACAACCCAAGATGATTCATGTGGTTTGTGATGCTGATCATCAGCTGCGCCATGATGGTCGTCGTGATGCGCGTCAGGATTCTGGGCGTAACGTTCCTTGCCGTGAAAGACCAAAAAGTACAGCCTGAAAGAATAAAACGCGGTCACAAACACGCCTGCCAACACCGCAAAGTAGGCAAAACCAGCGCCTGCCAAATGGCTTGCATGCACCGCTTCAATGATGCTGTCTTTGGAATAAAAGCCGGAGAACAGTGGCGTGCCAATCAGCGCCAGTGAGCCGAGTAAAAAAGTGATCCAGGTGATTGGCATATATTTACGCACACCACCCATCCAGCGAATATCCTGGTTGTGATGCATGCCCAAAATAACCGAACCCGCCGCCAGAAACAGCAATGCTTTGAAAAAGGCGTGCGTCATCAGATGGAAAACCGCCACTGAATAAGCTGATGCACCCAAGGCAACCGTCATATAACCAAGCTGGGACAAAGTTGAATAGGCCACCACGCGCTTGATGTCGTTTTGAATGATGCCCAAAAAGCCCATGAACAGCGCGGTGATGCCACCAATGATCATGATAAAACTCAAAGCTGTGTCGCTTAGTTCAAACAGAGGAGACATTCGCGCCACCATAAAAATACCCGCTGTAACCATCGTGGCTGCGTGAATAAGTGCCGAGATAGGGGTCGGGCCTTCCATCGAGTCGGGCAACCAGACGTGCAAAGGAAACTGCGCTGATTTGCCCATGGCGCCGATGAACAGGCAAATGCAAATCACCGTCACCAGCATCCAGCTGGTGCCCGGCAAGCTCATTTTTGCAAGCGCATCACCTTTGGCGAAGGCTTCGGCATAGTTCAAGGTGCCGGCGTAAGCGGCAACCAGGCCAATGCCCAGAATGAATCCAAAATCACCCACGCGGTTCACCAAAAACGCTTTCATGTTGGCGTGCGTGGCACTGGGCTTGTTGTAATAAAAACCAATCAACAAATACGACACCAATCCCACCGCTTCCCAGCCGAAGAAAAGCTGCAGCATGTTGTTGCTCATCACCAGCATCAACATGGCAAAAGTGAACAAAGAAATATAGCCAAAAAAGCGGTTGTAGCCGTCTTCTTCTTCCATGTAACCAATGGTGTAAATGTGCACCATGAGCGAGACAAAAGTCACCACGCACATCATCATGGCGGATAAGCCGTCAATCAAAAAACCAACTTCCATTTTCAAACCGCCGACCACCATCCAGGTGTAGAGCGTTTCATTGAAACGGGCACCGTCCATAGCCACACTTTTGAGCGTCATCGCCGACAAAATAAAGGCCAGCAGCACGCCCAGAATGGTCAGCGTGTGCGACAGGCGGCGGCCAATCCAGTTGCCGCCAAAAACAGTGCCGAACACACCCGCCAAGACAGCGCCTGCCAAAGGCAAGAGCGGAACTGCAAGCAAAGTTGAAACAGAAAGGGTTTGACTCATTTTCTAATTAACCCTTGAGCGTGTTGAGTTCGTCCACGTTGATGCTGGATTTATTTCGGAACAGCAAAACCAGAATCGCCAAACCAATAGCCGATTCAGCAGCAGCGACTGTCAGAATAAAAAACACAAAAATCTGACCGGCCATGTCATTCAGGTAATACGAGAAGGCGACAAAATTCATATTCACGGCCAGCAGCATCAGCTCAATGGCCATCAGCAAAATGATGAGGTTTTTACGGTTCAAAAAGATACCGATAACTGACAACGCAAACAGCATCGCGCCTAGCGAAAGGAAATGTCCGAGTGTCAGTGTCATGCCTTTTTCTCCTCAACAACCGCAGCGGCCGACTCAGGCATCACCGATTTCATTTTGACCAGCGTCACGCGATCAGCACGTTTGACCCTGACCTGCTCAGATGGATTTTGAGATTTGGAATCTTTGCGCGCACGTAGCGTCAAGGCGATGGCAGCGATGATGGCCACCAGCAAAATGACGGCAGCAATCTCTAGCGGATAAATATAGTCAGCGTACAGAACCTTGCCAAGCTCTTTGGTGTTGGACACCTGGGCACCGATTTGCCCGACCGCAGAAGCGGGTAAGCTGGCTGCTTTGGGCGGCTCACGAAAGCCACCCATCAGCACATAAGACATCTCAAGCGCAATGATGGCACCGACCGTACCAGCCAATGGAAAATGCTTCCAGAAGCCTTGGCGTACCCCGTCCAGATTGATGTCCAGCATCATCACTACGAACAGGAACAGCACCATCACCGCTCCTACGTACACCAACACCAGCGTGATGGCCAAAAATTCAGCTTTGAGCAAAATCCAGATCGCTGCAGCCTGAAAGAACGCCAGCACCAGATAAAGCGCGGCATGCACCGGATTACGCGCCGTGATGACCTTGAATGCTGCAAACAGCATCAGCGCAGCGAAGACATAAAAAAGACCTGTTTTAGCGTCCATGTTGTTGTTGGTTCTTTCTGGATTCAGCGGCTATGGCAATGGCTTATCGAAACTTGGCATCGGCAGAGCGATTCGCAGCGATTTCAGCTTCATAGCGGTCACCGACAGCCAGCAGCATGTCTTTGGTGAAGTACAGGTCACCACGCTTTTCGCCGTGATATTCAAAAATATGGGTTTCTACAATGGAGTCGACAGGGCAGCTTTCTTCACAAAAGCCGCAAAAAATACACTTCGTCAAGTCAATGTCATAGCGTGAGGTACGTCGGCTGCCGTCATCACGCACATCAGACTCAATCGTGATAGCCATGGCTGGGCAGACCGCCTCGCAGAGTTTGCAGGCAATGCAACGTTCTTCGCCGTTTTCATAACGACGCAAGGCATGCAGGCCACGAAAACGCGGACTTTGCGGTGTTTTTTCTTCTGGGAACTGGACCGTGATCTTGCGCTTGAACATGTATTTGCCCGTCAGGGCCATGCCTTTGAACAGCTCGGTGAGCATGAAGCTCGACGCAAAGTCTTTGAAGGAAGCTACGGCGCTCATGATGATTTCCTGCGTAACTGTGTCATATAAAAAATTCTTTTCAAGCGGGGGCCGCGGAACCGGCTTTGCCGGGCCGCAGGCGCAGCGGCCCCCTCGGGGGGCAGCGCATTACACGAAGTGTTCTCGAAAAGCGACAAAGCCAAAAGCGTGGGGGCCATGTCACTTCCAGATGTTGTACGAAGTTTGCATCCAGCCGCCAACCACGACCAGCCAGACCAAAGTAACAGGAATAAATATTTTCCAACCCAAACGCATGATCTGGTCATAGCGAAAGCGCGGAAACGTCGCACGCACCCATAAAAACATGGTGACGATGACAAATGTTTTAGCACCGAGCCAAATCCAACCTGGCACCCAATTGAACAATGCGCTGTCAATCGGTGGCAACCAGCCACCAAGAAACAATAAGACAGCGAGGATGGCGACCAACCACATGTTGGCGTATTCAGCCAAAAAGAACATGGCAAATGACATGCCCGAATATTCAACCATGTGACCCGCCACAATTTCGGACTCGCCTTCGACCACATCAAACGGATGGCGGTTGGTTTCAGCCAGACTGGAAATGAAATAAACCACAAAAATAGGCAACAAAGGCAACCAATTCCATGACAAAAAATTCAAACCATTGTCTGCGCCCATGCCCTTGGCTTGTCCCATCACGATATCTGTCATGTTCAAACTGCCCGACACCATCAACACCACTACCAGGCAAAAGCCCATGGCGATTTCATAACTCACCATTTGTGCTGAAGCGCGCATGGCGCCTAGAAAAGCATATTTGGAGTTCGATGCCCAACCCGCAATGATGACGCCATAGACCTCAAGCGAGGTGATGGCCATCAAAAAAAGTAAACCTGCATTGATGTTAGCCAGGGCAACGTCGGGTCCAAAGGGAATCACGGCCCAAGCAGCCAACGCCGGCATGATGGTCATGATGGGGCCCAGCACAAACAAGCCCTTGCTGGCAGCGGTAGGGATGATGATTTCTTTGGTCAGCAACTTGAGCGCATCGGCTATCGGCTGCAGCAGGCCAAACGGACCTACACGGTTCGGGCCCATGCGAATTTGCGTGAAACCAATCGCCTTGCGCTCCCACAATGTCAGGTAGGCGACACAAGCCATCAACGGCAACAAGACGCAAATGATTTTTATCAGTGCCCAGAGTACAGGCCAAATCGTACCTGGCCAGATACCGCCCGCCAAACCCTGACCAAACGCATGCAGGGAGTCAATCATGCGGACACTTCTTCAAGGCTGACCTGAGCCGCGGGAACAGCACACGCATCGGCAGTTAATTGCAGAGACGTTGCACGCCGTACCAGGCTGTCGAGCTGATAAATGCCAGCCACAGCGGGTGCGGCCTGGCTCGAATCTGTGAGCTCTATGGGCGCATCGCATGTATTGTTCAATTTATCGGCAACAGCATTCGCAACAGAAACTTGATTCAACACATCTTGCGACGACTCAAAATCAAAACCTGGCAAGCCCAGCAGGTTGGCCAAGACACGCAACACTTTCCAGGCTGGGCGGGTATCGCCCAAGGGCTTGACAACCGCATGAAAACTTTGTGCCCGGCCTTCTGCATTCACAAATGTGCCAGGTGTCTCTGTAAAAGGCGCAACAGGCAACAGCACATCGCTGAAGCGCATGTTGGCTTTGAAGGGGCTGAGCGTGACCACCATTTGCGCTGCGGTCAGTGCGGCCATGGCCTTTACACCGGGTGCGGAGTCAAATTCAGGCTCGGTATTGAGCAAGATGACTGCCTTTAATTGTCCAGCCAACATTTGGCCCGCGTTCAGGCCATTGCCTTGTGGCATCGCAGCTGCGATCTGCGCACCTACGGTGTTAGCAGCTTCCG
>JBBAPP010000050.1:8885-14695 GCA_040400775.1 Polaromonas sp.
CCAATACTGTCAGCGCCGTAGTCAACCTTGATTTGCTTCAAGCCGTTGGCGACATATTCAAGTGCGGTCTGCCAATCAACAGTTTTCCAAACGCCGCCCTGCTTGAGCATCGGGCTCGTCAAGCGTTCTGTACTGTCAAGCGCCTCATAAGAAAAGCGGTCGCGGTCAGCAAGCCAGCATTCGTTGACCTCTTCATTTTCGAGCGGCACAACACGCATCACTTTGTTAGCCTTGACCTGAACGATCAGATTCGCGCCAGTCGAGTCATGTGGGCTGATGGATTTGCGGCGTGACAACTCCCAGGTGCGGGCGCTGTAGCGGAAAGGTTTGCTGGTCAATGCACCGACCGGGCAAATATCAATCATGTTGCCTGACAGCTCTGAATCGACCGACATGCCGACGAAAGTTTCAATCTCTGCATGTTCACCACGGTGCGACATGCCCAACTCCATCACGCCAGCGACTTCTTGACCAAAACGAACACAACGCGTGCAATGTATGCAACGGCTCATTTCTTGCATCGATACCAGCGGACCAACATCTTTAAAGGCGACGACACGTTTTTCTTCTGCGTAGCGCGAGCCGCTGCCGCCGTAACCTACGGCCAAGTCCTGCAACTGGCACTCTCCGCCCTGATCGCATATGGGGCAATCTAATGGGTGGTTAATAAGCAAGAACTCCATCACACCTTTTTGCGCTTTGATGGCTTTGTCATTTTTGGTGTGCACCACCATGCCCTGCGTCACAGGCGTGGCACATGCGGGCATGGGCTTGGGCGCTTTTTCAACATCGACCAGGCACATACGGCAATTGGCTGCAATCGACAATTTTTTGTGATAACAAAAATGTGGAATGTAGGTGCCGGCTTTTTCAGCCGCATGCATGATCGTGCTGCCTTCAAGCACGTCAATTTTTTGGCCGTCTAGTTGGATTTCAATCATATTTTTTAAGCGATCTCTTTATGCGACCCGTTGATGCACTTTAAGCAGCAACCACTGACGCTGCTGGAATCATGGCCTCAAACTCATGGCGAAAATGCTTAATCATGGCGCGTACCGGCATGGCTGCAGCATCACCCAATGCGCAAATCGTGCGACCCTGAATATTGTCAGCTACCGAGTTCAGCAAGTCCAAGTCCGTCGGCTTGCCCTTGCCAGTGTGAATACGATCGACCATGCGCCAGAGCCAGCCTGTGCCTTCACGACATGGCGTGCATTGACCGCAGGACTCGTGCATGTAAAAGTACGACAGACGCTTGAGCGATTCGACCATGCAGCGCGTGTCATCCATGACAATCACCGCGCCTGAGCCGAGCATGGAGCCCGCTTTGGCAATCGAGTCGTAGTCCATCGTGCATTCCATCATGACGGCTGCGGGCAGTATCGGCGCCGATGAGCCACCAGGAATCACGGCCTTGAGGGTACGGCCCTGCGCTGCGCCTCGAACACCACCTGCCAGTTCTAACAGCTTAGCAAACGGCGTGCCGAGTGGCACTTCATAATTGCCAGGCCATTCGACGTCGCCTGAGACAGAGTAAATTTTGGTACCACCGTTGTTCGGCTTGCCACATTCCAGATACGCCTGACCACCGTTGCGAATCAGCCAGGGTACTGCAGCAAAGGTTTCGGTGTTGTTGATGGTGGTCGGCTTGCCATACAAACCAAAGCTGGCCGGGAACGGCGGCTTGAAGCGTGGCTGGCCTTTTTTGCCTTCAAGAGATTCAAGCAAAGCGGTTTCTTCACCGCAAATATAAGCGCCAAAACCATGTGATGCATAAAGCTGAAAGCTGAAGTTACTGCCCAGAATTTTGTCACCCACCAAGCCCGCCGAACGGGCTTCTTCCAAAGCTTCTTCAAAGCGCTGGTAGGTAGCAAAAATTTCGCCGTGAATGTAGTTGTAGCCGACCGTGATGCCCATGGCATAAGCAGCAATCGCCATGCCTTCAATCACGCTGTGCGGGTTGAACTGCATGATGTCGCGGTCTTTGCAGGTGCCGGGCTCGCCTTCGTCAGAATTGCAGACCAGATATTTTTGACCTGGAAACTGGCGCGGCATAAAGCTCCACTTCAGCCCGGTTGGAAAACCCGCACCACCACGGCCACGCAAGCCGCCAAGCTTGACATCGGCTATCACCTGGTCAGGCGTCATTCCCGCACCCTCTCCTGAGGCGAGTATTTTGCGCAGTGCCTGGTAGCCACCACGGGCTTCATAGTCTTTCAAACGCCAGTTGCTGCCATTCAAGTCGGCCATGATTTGCGGGTTGATGTGACGACCATGAAAGCTGCTTTGAACGCCTGTCGCAGCGAACTGCGACAAGACGTTTTTAGCCTCAGCGTTAACAACAGAATTTACAAAAACTGTCATGATGACCTCGATGTATCATTTAATTCGGCGGATCTCAGGCCAGCAATCAGCTGGTCAAGTTTGTCATTGCTCATGAAACTGCACATCGTCAGGTCATTGACCAGCATCACTGGGGAATCTGCGCAAGCACCCAGGCACTCGGACTGCTGTAAGGTAAACAAACCGTCAGCCGTGGTTTCGCCCATAGAAATACCCAGCTTGTGTTCCAGGTGTTTGAGGGCTACCGCACCATCACGCAACTGACATGGCAGATTGGTACATACATTGAGCTTGTACTTTCCGACGGGCTGCTGGTTGTACATGTTGTAAAAGGTCGTGACTTCATGCACGGCAATGGGTGCCATGCCCAAATAGTCAGCTACCAGCTTTTCACTGTCCGCACTGACATAGCCCAGCTCTTCTTGAACGATCGTCAGGCAAGCCATGACGGCTGACTGCTTTTGGTCCGTGGGATATTTGGCAACTTCGCGGGCGAATTTAGAGTGAGCCTTTTCAGAAATCATATGTACGAATACCTGTATCAACGATCAATTTCACCGAACACGATGTCCATCGTGCCGATCACGGCCACTGCATCAGCAATCATGTGACCGCGTGCCATCTCGTCCATCGCGGCAAGATGAGAGAAACCAGGAGGACGAATTTTCAGGCGGTAGGGTTTGTTGGCACCATCGCTGACAATGTAAATACCGAACTCGCCCTTCGGGTGCTCAACTGCGGCATACGCTTCGCCCTCGGGCACGTGAAAGCCCTCAGTGAAGAGCTTGAAATGGTGAATCAGCTCTTCCATGTTGGACTTCATCGATTCACGGTCAGGCGCAGCGACTTTGTGATTGCTGGTAATGACTGGGCCGGGGTTGACGCGCAACCACGCAATACACTGCTGAATGATCCGGTTGGACTGGCGCATTTCTTCAATGCGAACCAAATAGCGGTCGTAACAATCGCCAGTTTTGCCAACAGGGATATCAAAGTCCATCTTGTCGTACACGTCGTACGGCTGCTGCTTGCGCAAGTCCCACGCAAAGCCTGAGCCGCGCAGCATCGGGCCGGTAAAGCCGAGTGCCAAGGCCCGCTCTGGTGACACCACACCTACGCCCACGGTACGTTGTTTCCAGATACGGTTGTCGGTCAG
The DNA here is from genome assembly GCA_040400775.1 of Polaromonas sp. Classification (GTDB taxonomy): domain Bacteria; phylum Pseudomonadota; class Gammaproteobacteria; order Burkholderiales; family Burkholderiaceae_C; genus Polaromonas. Next base: position 12,385 of record JBBAPP010000050.1, read on the forward strand.
AAGCGTTTCGTACTCGTCAACGTAGCCGGGAAATTTGTTGCAAAAATCCTCGATGAAGTCGAGCAGTGAACCTTGGCGGTTTTCATTCAGTGCTTCAATCGATTTAGCGTTCTTGAGCTTGCTGACTTTGTACTGCGGCATGCTTTCAGGCAGGTCGCGGTATACGCCACCTGGCCGGAAGTAAGCCGCGTGCATCCGCGCACCTGACACCGCTTCGTACATGTCAAACAAGGACTCACGCTCGCGAAAGCAGTAAATCAGAATATTCATCGCGCCGCAGTCAAAACCATGCGCACCCAGCCACAGCAGGTGGTTCAGCAAACGGGTTATTTCGGCATACATCACGCGGATGTATTGCGCGCGCAAAGGCACATCAACGCCAATCAATTTCTCAATCGCCAGGCAGTAAGCCTGCTCGTTTGCCATCATCGAGACATAGTCAAGCCGGTCCATGTACGGCAGTGACTGAATGTAGGTTTTGCTCTCAGCCAGCTTTTCGGTGGCGCGATGCAGCAGGCCAATATGCGGGTCAGCGCGCTGGATGACTTCACCATCCAGCTCAAGCACCAAGCGCAACACGCCATGCGCTGCCGGGTGCTGTGGGCCAAAGTTCAGCGTATAGTTTTTAATATCAGCCATGTTTGGTACCAGCGTAGTTCTGCTCGCGAATCACGCGCGGGGTGATTTCACGCATCTCAATCGTGACAGGCTGGTAAATCACGCGCTTTTGTTCTGGGTCGTAACGCATTTCAACGTTGCCTGTGGTCGGGAAGTCTTTGCGGAAAGGATGGCCAATGAAACCGTAATCCGTCAAGATGCGGCGCAGGTCATTGTGGCCTTCAAAAATAATGCCGAACAAGTCAAACGCCTCGCGCTCAAACCAGTTGGCAGCATTCCAGATATCGTTGATTGAATCAACTACCGGAAAGTCATCATCAGCACAAAATACTTTCAGGCGAAGTCGCTGGTTCAAACTGACTGACAGCAGGTGCGATGCCACGCAGTAACGCAAGCCGTCGTACTGACCATCTTTATAGGCTGAATAATCAATGCCGCAAAGGTCCATCAGTTGTTCAAACTTGCAACCTGCTGCGTCGCGCAGCAACCTGGCAGCGGTCTGGTAGTCGGAAGCGGCAACCGTGGCCGTGACTTCACCAAAAGAAATCTGGATACTTTTGAGTTTGTCGCCCAAAGCCAGAGCAACAGCATCGCTGATTTGTTGCGGGTTTGCGGGGATGTGTGACACGATTACAGACATCACGCCCTCGCAATCGTGTTGGTGCGGCGGATTTTTTGCTGCAACTGGATGATGCCGTACATCAGCGCTTCAGCTGTCGGCGGGCAGCCCGGCACGTAAACATCCACTGGCACGATGCGGTCACAGCCCCGCACCACTGAATAACTGTAGTGGTAATAGCCACCACCATTGGCGCATGAACCCATAGACAAGACCCAGCGTGGCTCAGACATCTGGTCGTACACCTTGCGCAGCGCCGGAGCCATTTTATTACACAGCGTGCCGGCCACAATCATCAAATCAGACTGGCGTGGACTGGGCCGAAACAACATACCAAATCGGTCAAGATCGTAACGCGCAGCACCCGCATGCATCATTTCAACCGCACAGCAAGCCAAACCAAACGTCATCGGCCAGAGCGAGCCGGTCTTGGCCCAATTGACCACCGAGTCGTAGCTCGTGGTCATGAAACCTTCGTTAAAAACACCTTCGAGTGACATACAAAATACCTTTGTGTCGATCAGTTTGGTACGCGGCGGGTTATTCCCAATCCAGCGCACCTTTTTTCCACTCGTAAATAAAACCTACCACCAAGATAGCCAGGAAAACCATGACTGACCAGAATCCGACTGCGCCAATCTCCTTGAGTGCCACAGCCCAGGGAAAGAGAAAAGCGATTTCCAAGTCAAAAAGAATGAACAGGATGGCAACCAGGTAGTAGCGCACATCAAACTTCATACGGGCATCTTCAAAAGCCTCGAAACCACATTCATAAGGGGAGTTTTTCTCAGCATCAGGCCGCACGGGTCCAAGCAGGCGGCCCAATACTTGGGGCACCACACCGACGCCCACACCAACCAGAATAAACAAAAGAACGGGCAGGTACTGGTCGAGGTTCATGGTGAAGTCAATGAATGGGGGCCAGTGTGCGTCAATTTGCTAGGGTGATTTGCATTGCGGCGAGATAGCCGCAATGCATTGATCTGGTGCGGACGGCGAGACTCGAACTCGCACACCTTTCGGCACTACCCCCTCAAGATAGCGTGTCTACCAATTTCACCACGTCCGCGGTTT
>JBBAPP010000051.1:0-2123 GCA_040400775.1 Polaromonas sp.
TTATATATTTGGCGCAAATCCCTTTGACCATGTGGCGCTTGGTGCCATCTTTGAAGGTCAGCGTCTGGGCAAATGCGCCGGTTTTTAAGTCCAGGCTGAAGTCTTCCTGCGTGACCATTATTCCGAAGCGCTCAAACATGGCGGGGCGGCTGACAAAGGCTTTTCCACCTTCCATTTTCAGCGTTCCCTTGCGCGATTCCGAGATCGAGTACTCCCCTTGGTACCAGCCTGATTTACCCTCTAGATCAAGTCCAGCAACCAGAAATTCGGAGTGAACCTTGGGCTCAGACCGGAGCTCGGCTTGAGGGGTAGACACGGTGACTTCACAAATAAAATTAGCTGGTGTTTTTCCCAGTTTTGGCGTTGAGCTGTCCAGTTCTTGGTCACGGTTCACCGCTGTCGGTTTCGCGACATGAATCCAGCCCAGGGCATTGGCCAGCCAGACCAGGCCCCCCAGCAGTGAGGTCGTCAACAAAATGGTCGACAAGATGGCAGTCCAGTGTTTATGCATGGCGGGGTTGACCTGGGTGGGGGTTGTGCGCAAAGGCTCAGTTCATCACGATTTCCCGGCCATTGCGGGGCTGCACTGGACGCGCGTTGTTCTTGAAGGGAAATTTATTGACCTGCGCCATTGACACGTTGACGGGTGTCTTCAAAATAAAGAAACTGACGCTTTCAGTGCAGGGCGGGGTGGTGAGTGAGCCTTCATAGCCGTAAAAATCAAACTCACGCGGCAGCAGATTTCCGGGGTTAAAGGTCACGCCCTCGGGGCTGGACTCAGGGCCTTCAGTACTGGGCAAGTTGTCCCAAAGTGTTTTTATGCCCGGATTTTCGTTGCCTTCTTTGAGTAAAACACCCAGCACTGCCAATTTGCCAGCGGTATTTTTGTGGACAAAATGCACAACCATGGCCATCGGCGTACCCTGGATTTTTTCCTCGCTGGGGCGATGGAAGTGGAACTGCAGCAAGTCATAGGGCATGCTGTCAATCCGCAACTTGCTGCCAGCGGCCACGTTGACCTGAATGGTGTGTCCGGTGTTGATGATTTTTAGCGGCCCTTCCTTGTAGTCTGCGTTGAGGCTGATCCGCGCTTTTACAAAAGGCCCCTGAATATCCAAAGGCGATTGCGATTTTCCGGTTGCACACGTGGGGAAATCCTTGCCCCAGCGCTCTGGCCCCATGAGTCCGTCGTAGCCCCATGTCGGCTTGGTGTAAGCAGCCAGCTTTTTCCCGGCTTTGTCAGGCGATTCCGCCTTGGGGCTGGCGCCACCTTTGTCGGCCGGCTCGGTGCTTGGTTCTTTGGTATCGCCGGCCGCAGACTGGGGTTTGCATTCAGCCAATAAAGCGACTTTGTCGCCCCCTGCGGCCAAAGCCATTTGAGCTGCACAAATGGTATTTTTGCGGTTGCCCAGATCTGATGTTTGCAGTACTTTGCGAAATGCCTCTAGCGTTGCAGGGTTATCGCTGCCCTTGGTAAGCAGTAGCAAAGTCGCCAAACCGACTTGTCTCTCGGCGGATAAATTCTTTTGGGTTTTGTAGGCAGTTTGTAAATCGGTCAAGGTGGCTCCGCTCGACAAGCCAGCTTTGACCGCTGCCAGTTCCTGCAGCTGCGTCTCCATCTGCGCCAACTGTTGGCGCATAGACACGGCTTTTTCTTCAGCTGCTTTTGCCGACGCCCCAGCGCTGGCTAGCGACTTGGCGGCTTCTTCTGCAGCTGCTTGCAAGGCTGGCAACTGGCCTGCATTCTTCTGGTTTTGTTGCCAGTTCAGCCAACCAAAAGCGCCCGCACCAGCAAGTGCCAAGGCTAAAAAAACTTCAAAGATTGTTCTTTTCATAAGGTTTCGTCATAAAACGGGTCAAGACCAGACATGCCACACATGACACAAATTAACAATAAATACTTGCGAATTTGATTCGGCTTGAGTGGTAAAAACTTGAGTCATGGCGAATCGCCACGAAATGAAATACCACTGCCGTCACTGTCGAGCAGCATCACTTCCAGCCTAGGGCTAGCGCCTGCGGGGGTGTGGATAAAGGCGATGCCATTAAGTGTCTTTGGCGTCGATAGTGGCGTCCAGGGGCAGAGGGTTGCAGCAGGTATGACCAGGCTGGCGGTGAAAGCG
>JBBAPP010000051.1:2223-14544 GCA_040400775.1 Polaromonas sp.
ATGGCCAATATCCGGCACAGGCCGGTCCAGTTCATGGGGCTGCGTTTGATGGTGGTTTTCATAATGTTGCAACGCCTTATTCATGCTGGTTCTTACATGGCGACCCAGCCGGCTTGCAGCCAGTGGCTGTAGCCGGGGGCGTAAGGCCAGACAATATGGTGGACTGGCGTGCCGCGCGGAAAGACGTTGGCCGTCAGATGGTCAAGCCACACCCCTTGGGCCTTGAATTGGGCACTAAATTTGGTAAATTCCGGGGCCAGGGAGACAGCGCCATGGTCAGTCTCCGAGGCGCTCAGGTGCGCTGGCTGAAGGCTTTGGTGGCCGTAGGCGGTACGACTTGCTGATGTGCCTGGGGACACCGGTCCCGAGTAGGCGTCATGCACGCTGCCCCACTCCCGGGTTTGCATGCTGCGGCTTATTTTTTCGATCTGTGCGGCGGCCTGCGCCAGCGAGGGCTGTTGAAAGCGCAATTGCCCGAGGATATTGTCAAACAGCACGGCAGCTGTCGGGTTGGCACGCAAAACGGCGTCGAGTGGGCTCAAGGCATCACCGGTGTGGCACAGCAGTTGGGTTTTGGATGCCTGCAGCATTCGGCCATGGCGCCAGCGAAAAAGGGGTGCAGCCCAGCGATCGATATCAAAAGTCGTAATTTTTTCAAAACCTTGCAACCAGCGGATCGGTAGCATCCAGCCGGCACTTGCGCCAATAATCAGCAACTCCTGGCTGGCGGGCTGCACCTGGTCCAGCCATTGGCTGATGCCGTCACACGCGCCTTGCCATTCAGCCTGCCGCTGCCAGGCGCGCCAATGCCAGAGCAGGCCGCCGGTTTGATTCATGTGGTACTCGCGCGGTTGAACTGCATCACGCCAATCGCGTCCATGCCCGCCTGTTCACGCAGCTGCAGGTGTTGTTGCACGCCTTTGCGGTCGTTTTCTGCCAGCACTTGCATTTTGAGTCGCTCCTCGTGCGCCAGGCGTGTGCGCTGCTCCAGTTCGGCCAGGTGGCTGTTTGACTTTGCAATGTCGTGCACCACGCGTTTGCGCAAAAGCACGATGCGTGTCATGAATTGGCGCTGGTTCAAGATGGCTGACATACCTGTCGAGCTGCTCAGCTCAAGGCTCTGCGCCCGGTACTCATCAAGCATCTGGTCTAGTCGATGCTGGCTGCTGAGCAGCGCGTCACGCAGCCGCAGCGCCTGTCCGGTGTCGGTCTGCAGCTGGGTTAACAATTGCTCCGCCCTGTTTTCAAGGACAGGCCAACAGGTACGAACTTTCATGGGACGCCTTTAGAGTTCCATTAAAACGCGCAAGTCGGTGCGGGTCTTGGCTTGATCCACGCCCACCAACCGGTCTTGGCAAAGAAATATTTCCATCACTTCGCGCAGCTCAATGGCTTGGTCAATCTCGATATTGCTACCCCTTTGGTAGGCGCCAACTTGAATCAGGTCGACATTTTGTTGGTACAGCGACCAAAGACGTCGGAAGCGGTTGGCCATTTTTAGCTCTGCTGGCGAAAGCAGGTTTTGCATCACCCGGGAGATCGATCCGTTGAGCTCAATCGCCGGGTAGTGGGCGGCGTCGGCCAGCTTGCGCGACAGCATGACCTGGCCGTCAAGCGATGCCCGGGCGATGTCCACAATCGGGTCATTGGCGTCATCGCCTTCGGCCAGCACGGTATAAATTGCCGTGATCGAGCCGTGGCCATGTCGCCCGGCTCCGGCGCGTTCAATCAAGTTGGGTAACAAAGCAAAAACCGATGGCGGATAGCCCTTGGAGGTTGGAGGTTCGCCAATCGCCAGGCCGATCTCGCGCTGCGCGTGGGCCACCCGGGTCAAGCTGTCCACCAGCAGCAACACATCTTTGCCCTGATCGCGAAAGTACTCCGCGATGGCATGCGACAAATGGGCGGCTTTTAGCCGCAACACCGGCGAGACATTGGCCGGTGCAGCGACCACCACAGACTTGGCCAGACCGTCAGGCCCCAGCGTCTCGTTGATGAAGGCCTGGACTTCGCGCCCGCGCTCGCCAATCAGGCCAATCACCACGATGTCGGCTTTGGTAAAGCGCGTGATCATTCCGAGCAGCTCACTTTTCCCAACCCCAGAGCCTGAAATCAGACCTACGCGCTGGCCCCGGCCTAGCGTGAGCAGGCCATTGATGGCCTTGACGCCGACGTCCAGTATGCGGTCAATCGGGCCACGCTCCATCGGGTTCAGCGGCGAACCCAGCAGTCCTTTTTGGGTGCTGTAGCTGGGCTTGGGCTTGCCGTCCAGTGGCTCGCCTTGGGCGTCAATCACCCGTCCCAACAACGCATCGCCCAACTGCGCATGGCCACTTTGGCTGAGCACCCGGACCGAGGCGCCGGGCCCAATTCCGTCGGGTTCAGAAAACGGCATCAGGTAAATGGTTTTGTCAGAAAACCCCACCACCTCCGCTTCGATCCGACTGCCGTTTTGCCCGCGCACTTCACACAGGGCCCCTATCGGTGCCGTGATACCGCGCGCCTCTAAGCGCAGACCTACCAAACGCACCAAGGTACCGCTGCGAACCGGGCGCTGCGGTTGCAGCGCAGCGACGGCTTGGTCCACAACCGCGTCAAAGTCAAACATCATGGCCGCGGTCAAGAGCTAGGGGGTCAATCGCAGCGGGCGCTGCGTCATCCAGCCCGCTGGGACTGGCCCCGGCCAGGTCTGCGGTCGCATCCGGGCTGGCATCATGCGGCTGCGCTAGCTGCGCCGCTGGCGGACTTTCGCCCACCACCCGGCTTGGGCTGAAGGCTGAGTTGGCACGCCAACGCTGCGCATCCAGCCCCAGCGCACTGGCCAGGCCAGCGAGTCGCTCGGTGATCAGGACTTCGACCAGTGTGTCATTTGCGCTGGCGCGAACGCTGCCCAGGGGGAGGGCGTGATTGGCTTCCAAGTGCAAGCCTGCACCGGTGTTTTGACCGCTGCGTTGGCGCAGGTCTTGCCAGGCGGCCAAGTCGCTAGGATGCAGTTCCACCAGAATCGTCGATTCATTCTGCTGCGACAACACATCAATACAAGATTGCACCAAACGATCGATGGCCTGTCCGTCCACACGGAGTTCGGCCAACACCAGCTGCTCAGCCAGATGCAAGGCCAGGCGTTTCAAAGGCTCAAAATAAATAGCCGGGCTTTGTTGCAGCACAGCCAGCGCAGTCTGCATAGACTGCAGCAAGGACTGGTCGGTGGCCAAGCGGCTTTTAAGTGTGTTCTGCATTTCCGCTTGTAATGCAGCGCGGGTCTCTGCAACGCCCTGCGCGTGGCCCTCAGAGCGAGCCAGCGCCAGCGCTTCTGCACTGGCCGCGGCCAGTGCTTCTGAAAGTCCGGTATCGGCTTCAACGTCTAGCGCGGCCTCGGGCTCGGCCTGGCTGCTCTCGCTCAGTCGCTGCGCCAGGTCGTTTGGGCTTTCATACGTTAAGCGGGAAAAGTCTGTTGGGTCAAAAAAAGGCACGGGGCTAGCGCCCCAGGGGCTGGCTGCAAATTTACTGCTTGCGACCTGGGGTTGCAGTAAATCAAGGGCTTGCCAGACCCGCGCGGGGCGCACTTTGGCCGGGCGCGCAGCTGCCCCTTGCGGGGCGCTGTCCGGGTCAGACATAGTCGGCACCGCCGCCTAAGACCAGATCACCCGCATCGGCCAGCTTGCGGGCCGTTCGCATGATGATTTTTTGTGACTCCTCGACATCGGACAAACGCATCGGGCCTTTGGCCTCCATGTCGTCTTTGAACATGCCCCGGGCCCGTTCGGACATATTGCTGAAGAATTTTTCTTTGACCTCGTCACTGCCGCCCTTGAGCGCAATCATCATCTGGTCAGGGTCGACATTGCGCATGATGACCTGAATACCCTTGTTGTCTACCGACACCAGGTTTTCAAAGGTAAACATATTGTCTTGAATCTTCTGCATCAGCTCAGGGTCTAAAGTGCGTAGCCCGCCCATCACCGAGGCCTCCAATGCGGTCTTGGTCAGATTCAAAATATTCGCTGCAGCCTTGATGCCGCCAAAGCTCGAAGACTTGGCTGAGGAGTTGTTGGAGAACTGTTTTTTCATGATGCCCTCCAACTCTTCCATGGCCGAAGGTTGAACGGTCTCCAAACTGGCAACCCGTTGCATCACTTCGGCACGCGAATCGGGTGGGAGAAAGTTGAGAACTTCGGCTGCCACCCCGTTGTCGAGAACCGACAAAATAATCGCCACCATCTGGGGATGCTCTGCTTGGATCATGTCGGCTATCGAGCGCGCGTCCATCCAGGTCAAAATCTCCAAACCCTTGCTGGCGTGGCCGGGGTTGATGCGACCCAGTACCGAGGCAGCCTTGTCTTCTCCCAAAGCGCGTTTGAATACTTTCTCCACGTAGTCCGAGCTTCCCAGGCCTAAACTGGTTTGGCGTTTGATGGTTGTCAAAAAATCATTCAGCACGGCATTCACGGCTTCTTGCGACAGCTCGGCCACTTGAACCATGGCCATGCCCAGCGCCTGGACTTCCTTAGGGTTGAGGAAACGAATGATGTCAGCGGCTTGCTCTTCACCTAGCAGCAGCATCAAGACAGCAGCACGCTGGGTACCAGTCAATGCTTCTAGCTCTCTGCTGAGCGCCTCATTGGCCAGTTCGTTCAATTCGCTGCTGGTTGGTGTGTCGGTGCTTGCGCGTGTTGCCATGTTGTGGTGCTCCCAGGGGTAGGGTCAGCCTGGTTTGATCATGTTCTTCAACACGCTGGCTACCCGTGCTGAGTCGTCGGAAACGATCATTCGAATCAGGGCTACCTTGTCGTCGTAGGTATTGGCGGTGTCGAGCATTTCAGCTGAAATATTGGATTTTTTCTGTTTCATTTTTGCCTTCATCTCTTCTAGTGTTTCTGACGCAGAAAGCTCTTTGACTGTCTCGTCTGAAGCGCTGGCTTCGTTTTCAAGCGCCAAGGCTGCGGTATTGGCAAGCTGCAAGGTGGTGGCAGCGGCTTCGGCTGCTTCTTTGTCGCGGTTCATCATATGTTTGACCACCGGGCGTACCACCAGCAGCAAGAAGACCACAAACAACAGGCCTAGAAAGCCACTTTTGATGTTAGTCATCACCGCCTCGTCTTTGTGCCATGCGAGCGACAAATCGATAGGTGCCTCGGTTTCAAATTTAGCTTGCACCACGCTCACAACGTCTTTGCGGGTTTCGTCAAAGCCGACCACCCCACGCACCAGCTCTTGCATGCGCGCCACTTCTTCAGGGCTAAACGGGTTGGCTTTGGCGGGCTGCGCTTCACCCTTGTCATTTTTTGGCTGTGGGCTGGGTGCGCGTTCATTGATAACCACAGCCACGCTCATGCGCTGAACGTTACCGGTGGCGCTTTTGGTGTGGCGTACCGAGCGGTCCATTTCGTAATTCTGGGTACTGCGCGTTGCTACCGTGCCGCGTTCATCGCTAGCTGCCGCAGTAGGGGTAGCGCTGGTGTTGGTACTGGTGGTGGGTGCGGATGGTACGGTGTTGGAGAGGCTGCCTGGAACGCCGCCGGACTCCTTGGCGCTATTGCGGTCCTCACTCTTGGTCTCAGAGCGGGTTTTAACCCCTTTGCCCTGGTTGTCATAGTCTTCTACGGTTGTTTCGGTCTGGCTGAAGTCCAGCGTTAGATTGACCTGTGAGCGCACATTGCCTTCGCCCACGATGGGCGACAAGATTTGTATCACGCGCTGGCGATAGAGTTCCTCGATGGCCTGTTTATGCTTGGTCTGGCCGGCATTCATGCCCATTGAACGGTCAGACTCGGCTTCCGTCATCAATTTGCCAACGTTGTCCACCACCACCACGTTTTCTGGCGTCAGCGAGGGTACGCTGGAGGCGACCAAATGGACGATCGCCTGGACTTGCATGGGGCTGACACTGCGCCCGGTGTGCGGCGTCAACACAACGGAGGCTTTTGGTGGCGTGCGGTCACGCACAAACACCGACGGTTTGGTGGTGGCCAGGTGGACCCGGGCGCTCTGAATCGACTCGATTTTCAAAATACTACGCGCCATTTCTTGCTCCATGACAGCGTTGTAGCGCACCTGTTCCATAAACTGGCTACTGGTCAAGGACGACTGGTCTTTAAAGCTGTCCAAACTCCCCGCAGCGGTTTTTGGCAAACCCTTGGACGCCAAAAAAATACGCGCTTCGTGGTAGCGGCTGCTGGGCACAGTGATTTGGCCGGTCCCCGCGTCGATGATGGGCTTGAACTCACCCGCTCTTAGAGCCTCGAATACTGCCTGCTGGTCGCCCTCGGTCACACCCGTCACAACCGGCCGATAGTTGGGCGCGTTGATCAGCGCGTAGACCAGGGCAAAGCTCAGCAGTGCCAGCGCAACCAGCATCAGGGGCAACAATTTTTTGACGGCGGGCTGCGTCATAGCCTGCCTGATAGGGCCAAACAGACCCTGAGAATCCAAAGACTGCAAGCTGCCGCCGCTATAACGGTTACTCAAACTGGATTGCTCCTGCGCTGGGCTGCCAGCCGGTGTTCGCCTGTCGGCGGTACTGGCGCGCAGCATCTGGCTGCCAGGCTCGGCGGTGGCAGGTAAAAATGTTTCAGCTTGTGCGGTAGCAGTTGCCATGGACAGGATCTTTCAACGCGGTAAAGGAGTGACGTGCAAGCGAAGGCCTTAAACAGGCATATTCATAACGTCTTCATAGGCCTTGAGTACCTTGTTTCTGACTTGCATGGTGGCCTCAAAAGACAGCGATGCTTTTTGCATCTTCAGCACCACATCGGTCAGGGGAACGGCTTCGCCGCGCTCAAAGGCCTGGATGGTGTTTTGGGAGCTCATCTGGGCCGCATTGGTTTGACCAACGGCCTGACGGATCAAATCGGAGAAATCGGTTTTTGGGTTGGCAATGCCAGCCGCGGCGTCTTGCCCTAAGCCACTGGCTTGCGCGGCGTGGGTTTGCAAGGTTTTAAGCATCGCAGCAATGTTGCTGGCAGAGGTGGCTTGTTCGATCATGGGGTGGTTCCTGAAAAGACGCTTGAATGGTTATGGGTTTCTACATTGAGAGCCAGCACGGGATTGGCATCCCGCAAACGGGCCAGTTTGTAACGCAGTGTGCGCGGGCTGATACCGAGTTTTTGAGCCGCCTCAATCCGGCTCTCGGAGCTTTCAAGCGCCGACCGTATCAAATGCTGCTCGCTGTGCTTAACCGCGGCTTGCAGCGGTTTGGTGGCGCTTAAGGCTTCGCTGTTGTGCACTAGCAGGCCTGGGGAGTGCGGCGCAGTAGCAGGGCTTGGCAGCAGCTCAGCCCAAGCTGCAGCCACCGATCCAGCGCCCAGCTGCAAGTCGCCCGTGTCGTCAAACATCAGGTGCTGGGTGTCGATGTGCTGGTCAGAGCACAGCACCATGGCACGTTGCACCACGTTCTCTAACTCGCGCACATTGCCTGGCCAGGCGTAGGCCAGCAGCTGGGCTTGCGCTGCTGGGCTGACCTGCCACGCTTGGGCATGGGCAACGCCACACGGTGGATGGCGCGCCAGCAGCCGCGACACCAAGGGAAAGATGTCGCCCTTGCGCTCGGTCAGCGGTGGAATCCGCAACTTGAAGGTGCTCAGCCGAAAGTACAGATCTTCGCGAAACTCGCGTCGTGCAATGGCTTGGCGCAAGTCCTTGTTGGTGGCGGCAACCACCCGCAGCGACAACGCAATGCTGCGTTCTCCGCCCAGGCGGGTCAAGCTGCGTTCTTGCAAGACCCGCAGCAGTTTGGCTTGCAAAGGCAGTGCCAGCTCAGCAATTTCGTCTAAAAACAAGGTCCCACCTTGGGCCTGCTCAAACAAACCCCGGTGTTCTTTGAGCGCCCCTGTGAAGGCGCCTTTTTCGTGGCCAAACAACATGTCCTCAATCATGTGCTCTGGCATGGCGGCGCAGTTCAGGCCGATAAATGGGCCAGCGTTAGCCGGCGATGACTCGTGCAACACCCGCGCCAGCACTTCTTTGCCAGACCCTGTTGGCCCCTCTAGCAACACCGTCACATTGGCTTGAGCCACCCGTTGCGCCAGCGCCAGCAGATTGCGGCTGACCGGATCAACATATACCACGCTGCGCACGGCCGTCTCAGGCTCGGTTGTGGCGACCAAGGCGGTTGCCAGCGTGGCAGGGCTGGCTGCCAGCGCGCCCTTGGGGGGCGTGAGCGGTCTGCTGTGTTGGGCGCAGGTGAGGGCGGATGCCCAGCTTTTGGCGCTCCAGTCGTCTGCGGCCAGCACATGGCAAGCGCCGCGCTTGAGCGCGCTCACTGTCAGTTCAAGGTGACGCCGGTCTACCCTACAAATGACCGGCAACACCGGGCTGCCTGCCTGTTGCAGCACCAGCAGGCTGTCAGCCAGTAAGGCGACGTCGTCGCCCAGCCCCAACACCAACACCCCAGCGCGGGCCCGCGCCAGTTCGTCTTGCAGCGCATCCATCGTGCGAACTACCCCAACTGACAGACCGGCCTGGAACAGCAGCGCCTGCTCATGCGACGTGAGTGGGCGAAAGGGGTCTAGCCATAAAACATGCTGAGGGACTGGCGAAGGCATTTTTAAGTCAGTGGTAGGTGTCGGTAAAGCGTCAGACTCGACATTTGCAGCAAAGACCGTGCCAATCGCTCTTTGTGTTTGGCAAGCCAGGACGCCAGCCCCGGACGCAAGTGCGCCCTTCTCCTACAATTAATCCTATTTTATTAATTTACGATAATTCAATCTAAATTTTAAATTTCAAAATAAATTGAAAACTTTCAACAAGCCCGAATACAGGGTCAGCCAGTCTGAGCTGGATGCCCTGCGCGGTACCGTGAACCCGCTACTTCGTGGCGGAGTGGATCCCTTTTACAAGTGGCGCCATGCCTTTATATTGTTGGCAATCGTCATTTTTGTATTTCGCCTGTTTTTTTATGCAGAGCAGGCATTGCCCCTGACCAGCTTTTTGCATCTCTTGGGCATTGATACCTTTCAATACATTAGCTTTCGGGTGGTCTACGTCGTCATTGCCTGTGCGCTGTACGTGTTTAGTTATTTGCGCGACTGGTTTTTCCCGCAAGTTGCGATGCTTGTTTTTGCATTGGCGCTGGGAGGCTTTATAACGGACAGCCTCAGTTTTTATGTCTTTTATCAAAACGGCTTACCGGTTTTTGCTCTTGCATTTTTAGCAATACGCGTCCTGGTTGTTGTCGCCCTGTTTTACAACGCGATCAATGTGCACCGATCTCCGGCTCTACCGCGGCACATATTCTCTTAACAGCCAGGGTACTTGGATTAGGTCCAAAAAGACGCTCATCCGGTCACCGGTGGGGGCATTTTTAACCCGTTTCAGCATACGGGCTTGCGCGGCTTGCTTGGGTAAGCCTGGATAACAGGCTTACCAACCAATGCGTGCAATTACCATCAGCAACTAGTGAGACAGTCTGACCTGGCCAGTTTGGTGGTGGTGTCCTGCGCTTTTTAAAATCCGAAAAAAACCGCAAATAGACCTCGAATGGCGGGCTAGGTCGCCAGGTGGGATGAATCTTGGCTTTCCTTGTGCGTACTTCTCCTAAGAGTAAGTTTATTTTTTTTTAATAAAATAAGTTTAATATAAAAGAAATTTTTTAACATTGAACCATCCCAAAAATTCCGAATACAAAGTTAGTCAATCTGAGCTGGACGCCCTGCGAGGCGTCATAAACCCGCTAATTTATGGCGGAGTTGACCGCTTTTACAAGTGGCGCATGGGGTTTATTTTTTTCACCATAATTTTTGTTGCTATACGCACGTTGTTGTCAATCAATACAGCGTCGGTGGCTTCTGCGCTGAACGCTCTGGGCCTTGACATCACAAACTATTACGCCTTGCGGGTTGCCTACACCGCAGTTGTCATTGCGCTGTACGCCTACAGTTATTGCCGTGACTGGTTTTTCCCCCAAGTGGCCTTGGTTGTTTTTGCGCTGGGATTGGGTGCTTTAATCATGGACTTTTTTAATATTCACTTTTTTTATCCCAACGGCCTACCTGCTGACGTGGTTGTAGCAATTGTGCTGCGTTCGATAGCTATCGTCTGCCTGTTTTTCAATGCCCTCAATGTGCACCGCGCCCCGGCCATGCCGCGTAGACCATGGTCTTGAGTGCAAGGCGTTGAATCTTTGAATGTTTGCGATTTCCTGCTTGGCACAGGTCTTATTGCTTTTGCATGCCAACCCAGAGTTCAGGGCTGGTTGTGCTCCCCCTCCCCCAGAGAGAGGGCAGGGTTCAGGGCCAGTTTTACTCCCTCTCCCTAGGAGAGGGCGGGGGTGAGGGCTGCGGCCTGAATTTGTCAAAGTCAGGCCCAATACGCTGAACTTTGCGCCGTCGGGTAACGGTCAGTCCACGCACCTGTTGGGCGGGTTGTTCAACTCGATGGTGGGCATCAAGCTTTCGCACGTGCTCTACAAGGGTAGCGCTCCGGAGATGATCGCCGTGACGGCAGGCCAGGTGCCGTTGATGTTCGACACCATGTTGTCTTATGCCCTTTGTCAAATCCGGCGGTTGTCAAGGCAAGTTGTCGCCCAAAGAAGTGAGTCAGGCTGCTCTTTTCAGAAAGGCGCTGAAACGCTCAGGCTTTGGCTGCCGGCCAGCCCTGGGAATTCACTGACCCCGGACGGTTTTTCAGCCACCAGGACCAGTCCTGCGGCAACAGCGAAAACGGATCAGGGTGTGCCAACTCCCGCGCCGCCCAGATGGGCCAGTGCGGGTTGGCCAGGGCCGGGCGGCCGAGGAACACCAGGTCGATCAGCTCCTCTCGGATCACCCGGTCGGCAATGGCGGGGGTGCCTAGGTTCCAGCTGACCGCCACAGGGATACCGACCTCCCGCTTCACGCGGTTACCGCGCTCCACCATGAAAGCCGCCTGCGAAAAAGGCGGGTCGCGCACGTCGTCGGTGTTCATGCCCAGACTCAGGTCAGCCAGGTCCAGCCCGTGCTTTTTCAGCTCGCCCACGGCCCAGATCGAGTCATCGAACTTCACGCCGTCCGGGTGGAAGTCGTCAGAACCGAGGCGCATGGTCAGTGGCAGCCGTTCCGGCCACACAGCGCGCACGCTGTCTAGCGCTTCCCGGTGAAATCGCAGGCGGTTTTCGAGGCTGCCGCCGTACTGGTCGGTGCGCTGGTTGGCCAGCGGCGAGAAAAAACTGCCACCGAGATAGCCATGGGCGAAGTGCATCTCCAGCCATTCGAAGCCTGCTTCCAGCGCCCGCCGCGCGGCGTCGGCATAGGCCTTGTGCAACTCATGAATCTCGGGGATGGTCAGTTCCTGCACCGGATAGGTGTAGCGACCGCCGTAGGTGATGGCAGAGGGGCCACGCACCTGCCAGCCGTCCTCGTGATCCGGGGCAATCTGAAGCTTGCCCTCCCAAGGCTTCTGCTCGCTGCCCTTGCGTCCGGTGTGGCCCAGCTGAATGGCGGGGACGCCACCCATCGCCTTCACCATGCGGCACATGCGGGCCAAGCCTTCAATCTGACTATCGTCCCAAATACCGGCGCAGCTGGTACCGGTGCGGCCATCTGGCGTGATGGCGATCTGTTCAGCGAACACCAAGCCGAAGCCGCCCGCCGCGCGCGAGCCCATCAGCATCACGTGGTAGTCGTCCATCTTTCCATCGACCGCGCGGTACATGGTCATCGGCGACATGGCGATTCGGTTGCGAAGTGTGACGTCCTTCAGGGTGTAGGGGCTAAACAGGTCAGGCATTGATCTCCTATCGACGGGTTGGATGGAAAAGCCACTTAAACAGTGCAGAAATAATTATTGCACGGCGAAAGGGCTGCCAATTTCCAGCGGATGCCTCGTTGAGTCGCCCAAGTTGCAGCGCGAGCGGGCGCCGGACTGCACTTGCTGTCCGTGGCCAGCCGCTTGCGGAAAAGCCACTTTTTTTCATTCTCAATAGCGAGTTCCAGTAACTCTGCCGGCAATGCCTTTGTCGGATTGACGCCACGTTCCTTAAGCATTTCCGCTTGACCAAACGAGCCGCGCAAGCCCCTCGCTTTAGCCATGGGGTAAGCAGCTGGTATTTTTTGTTGCAGTATTTAACAGCCTGATATTTGCTGTCAATTAATCCAGCACCTACCGATCAAATCGTGATGCTGTTTTTTCTTGCAAATACCATATCGTGTGGTGCCCTAAGCACAGGCGCTCAGTGCTGGTTGATGGCGCTGATGATGCACTGAAGCATATTGTTGAGCGCATTTGCCTTGTTCGCGGCGCTATAGTCCCGGCCCGATGATGTGTAAATTCCCGTTCGGGTTGTGCACTTTGACAGGCTCAGGACAGGCTTTGTCGAAACCCTTGCTTCGACAAGCGCAGGATGAT
>JBBAPP010000052.1:0-5848 GCA_040400775.1 Polaromonas sp.
TCAGGTAGACCCACAAAAAGCGTCGAATGGCTTCCTTCTTGTTGGTCAGGGCCTCACGTGATGCAGCCAGCATACCCAACTCGGCGCCCACTGACTTAGCCTGGCTGTACTCCAAACCCTTGGCAAAGTAGGCATCGCCTTCAGCTACAGCTTGTGATTCAAACGGCTCCCACAGCACCATCGCATCAATGTCGCCGCGTTTGAGGGCTTGCAAGAAAGCCGTTCCGCCGCCCTGAATATTGACCGGCGTGAAGGTGTTGTAAGGCACGCCTTTTTCAACCATGGTCATGGCCCACTGAAACCATACGGCAGAGCCGGGGGCAATGCCAATCTTTTTACCGGCCAGGTCTTTCCAGTCATTGATGACCACGCCCTTTCTCACCACCAAATTTTTTAGCGAGCCGCCCACGCCCGTCAGACCCACCAGATTTTTACTGCCTTGCGATGCGGCAATGGCCAAGTCACCAGGACCGACAGCTGACACGTCAACCGAGTTGGACAGCAGGGCGGTGCGTGCATCGGCGTAGCGCACAAACTCTGCCCGTTTGACGTCGATATTGAACTTTTTAAGTTCTTCTTCAATGTTGAGCATGGGCGACAAGTGTCCGACTTTGACAAAGCCAACCGTCAGCGTTTCGCGCTGCGCCAATGGTGCTGGCGCAGGCCCAATGGCGTGTACTGCGGTGGTGATGGCCGTCATCACGACGGCTGTTAATGCAGCAAAAAGTTTCATGATTCAAACTCCGTTAAGGTTAAAACACACAAGAAAATCTATCTCAACATCCAATGAAATTTGGCACACGCTTTTCAGCAAATGCCTTACGCCCTTCAGCATAGTCGCTGCTGGCAAAACAGGCTTTGACCTGCGCGTCCACTGCCTGCACATCAGCATCCATGCTGCCCGCCAATAAAGCAGTAAAAGCTTGCTTGGCCGTGGCAATCGTCATAGGTGCATTGCTTGCAATTTCCGCAGCCGTTTTTTCAGCATAGGCAAATACATCGTCATACACAGCATTGACCACGCCCATGCGCTCTGCCGCGGTTGCGTCCAGCACGCGGGCGGTATAAAAAACTTCGCTGGCGCGCGCCACACCCAGCACATTGACCAGTCGCTTGATGCCTTTGAGCGCGTAGCCCAGACCCAGACGCGCAGCAGGCATGCGAAAGCGTGCATTGGGTGCGGCGTAGCGCATGTCGCAGGCCATCGCCAGGCCCAAGCCGCCGCCATAACAAATGCCGCTGATGGCTGCAATCACAGGCCGGGGGAAATCTGCCAGCGCGGTTTGTGCACGGTCTACGGCAGCGTCATAAGCGGCAACACTGGCGGCATCGTTGCGCTGGGTATCAAACTCGCTGATGTCGGCGCCTGACACAAAAGCTTTGTCTCCGTTGCCGCGTAAAATAACCACGCGAACTGACACATCATTGCGCAATTCTGCCAGCGTATCAGCCAGCTTGGACCACATCGCCAGCGACATGGCGTTGTAGCGGCCGGGGTTAGCCAGGGTGATGGTAGCCACGTGTTTTTCAATCGAATACGTCACATCAGCCATACTATCAAATCACTCCGTCTTGGTGAAACTGCTCAATTTCGATAGCAGAATAACCTGCTTCAATCAGCACCTCATCGGTGTGCTGGCCCCAGCCTGGCGCTTGTGCCACGACTTGCGCGGGGGTACGCTCCAGCACCACCGGCTGGTTGATGTAATGCATTTCTTTACCAAAATCGGTGACCAGCGAAGTGGTGACGCCCAGGTGTTGCACCTGCTCGTCTTCAAACACTTGCGGCACGCTGTACACCGGGCCAGCGGGAACGCCTGCATCGTTCAGCAACTTGACCCAATACTGCACGCTTTGCGTTTTAAAAATAACTGCCAACAAGGGCGTCAGTCGCGCGCGGTACTTGACGCGTAGCGGTTCGGTTTTAAATTCTTCGTCGCTTAACCATTCTGGGCGATACAGCAGCTTGCACAGGCGCACCCAGTTACCTTCACCCGATGCACCCAGGTTGAACACGCCATCTGTTGCCTCAAACAAGCCCATCGGGCTGCTGGTAGGGTGGTCATTACCGACTTGCACTGGCACGTCATCGTCGTTTAAATAGCGTGCCATCTGAAAGTCCATCATGGCAATTTGTGAATGCAGCAGTGAGGCATGCACCCACTGGCCTTTGCCGGATACTTCACGCTCGAGCAGTGCCGTCAAAATGCCCAACGCGGTATACAGGCCGGCACTCATGTCGGCTACTGCCAAGCCGGCACGTACTGGGCCAGAGCCAGGCAAACCCGTTACCGACATCAGCCCGCCCATGCCCTGCACTATCTGGTCAAAGCCGGGGCGGTCAGCCAGCGGACCGTCCTGGCCAAAGCCTGAAATGCTGGCCAAAATAATCCGTGGGTTAGTAGCTGCCAGCGATACGTAATCAACCCCGAGCTTGGTTTTAACGTCGGGCCGCCAGTTTTCAACCAGCACATCGGCCTTTTTTACCAGGCGGAACAACACCTCACGCGCTCCGGGCTTTTTCAGGTTCAAGGTCATCGACCGCTTGTTGCGGTTAATATTTTGAAAGTCCCCGCCCTCGCGGTTGGCAGCAAACATGGCCTCATTCGGGTCAATGCCAGGCGGCGGCTCAATGCGAATCACATCAGCACCAAAGTCTGTCAACATGCGCACGCAATTTGGGCCAGCCCGAACGCGGGACAGATCAAGAACGCGAAATCTGGCCAATGCGCTGGAGGCCTGAATTTTTGGCATGGCTAAAGTGGGCTCACTTTTATAGCTTGCTTGGTATTGCTTGCTGTATGACGTATTTATTAAAGTCTTATAAATATAAATATACATTAATAAAACATATGCAGCAACATGAGACACTTACTTTCATGAACATTGTCCAGAAGTCTGTGTCTGCTACTAAGGCCATTAAACCTGCGAAACCTGTGAAGCCCGCTGAACCAGCTGCTGTTGACACCAAGTTCACCAAAGCCAGTGACAAGATACGCCTGGACATTGAAACTGCCATCAAAGACGGTGCGCTGCTGCCCGGTGACCCCATTGATGAGGGCCAACTGGCCAGCCAGTACAAGGTCTCGCGCACGCCGATACGCGAGGCTCTGATTCAGCTACAGACACAGGGCCTGCTGACCAGTCTGCCGCGCGGCGGCATGGTGGTGGCCAAGATGGACTTGCAGCAACTGCTGCAATTGTGGGAACTGCTGGCCGAGCTAGAAGGTGTGGCCGTGCGTCTGGCCTGCCAGCGTATGAGCCCCGAGGAGCGCGAGGCCATTGACAGCCACCACAGGCAAAGCCGCACGGTAGCCGAGGCCGACGACATGGCCGGCTGGCAGCACAGTAATCTGCAATTTCACGAGCTGATTTACCGCGCCAGCCGCAACCCTTACCTGCGCCAGGAAGTGCTTCGTATGCGCGCCCGCACCGGCTACTACCGCCGACACGCCTTTGGCGCGCTGGGGCAAGTCAAGGCCTCCTTCGAGCAGCACAGCCAGATCGTCGAGGCGTTTAACAAAAGCGACTGCGAAGCAGCAACCAAAGCCATGCTGGCCCACATGCGGCCCGCCAGCGATGCCAAGAGCTTGACAGACTTTATCGTCAATTTGCCAAAAGAAGTGCTGGCCCGGTGAAGTTTTTTTGCACCATTTTTAGGGCTACTTGAACATGCATCTATTTGGCTTGCGGCTTATTCGACGAAAGATATGGCCACAATACTGTGGCCGCCAAAAAAACGCTTTTGCCTGCCAGCGTGGCCTAAAGTCGACAAAATACGCCTACTAATGGGTAAGAAAATAGACGGGATGGTTTTTGTATGGCAATATCCGGGTTCTTTATTTTCAAAAACCTCTATTCAATAAACGAGAGCATGATGACAAACACCAACCGCCGCGTATTTATGATCCACACAGCAGCAGGCGCTTCAGCCCTCGTTGCAGGTAACGCCATGGCACAAGCCCCTGCGATGGTCAACGAAAAAGACCCCGCAGCTGCTGGATTGGGCTACGCTGCTGACACCACCAAGGTGGACGCAAAAAAATACCCTAAGCACACCAAAGAGCAAAACTGTGCCAATTGTCAGTTGTACGCTGGCAAAGCCAAAGAGGCAGCTGGTGCTTGCCCGCTGTTTGCAGGTAAGCAAGTAGCCGCTAATGGCTGGTGCAGTGCATGGGTGAAAAAGGCAGCTTAACGCAGAGCTGGATTTTGCCTCAGGCGCATGGCAATATCAGCAACATGCACCAAGCCTGCGGCCATCAGCCAGATTGTCAAAAAGTACCAAGCTGCGCCTGACAAGGCGCAGCGCAATGCAAGCATCAGACAAAGGCCTGATGCGACATTGAACAAGTAATCACGCGGCATCAAGCCGCGTTTTGTTGTGTAGTGGTGCGCCAGCAGCACAGCGGTTTCCAGCAGCGTGATGGTGATGATGGTGTCAATCAACCCACCGCTGCTGACCCACCCCTGCATCCACTGGGCGAATGCAGCATTCACACCTTGGCCAGGCCCAACAAGTGGCCCATGTCTTTAAAGAAAATACGCACATGTGCCATCGGTTTTTTGCGCACCAGCTGTTTGTTCATGTAAGACTCAAACGTGAGCTGCTGCACATCACGGTCTTCGCACATTTTGACAAAGCGTTCGCGGCGCTTTTCACTGCCGTACCAAAACCACTGCATGATACCGAGCACGCCAAATACCAAGCCGTGGGCTTTCATGAAGCGTTTACGTGCCAGCTTGAGGCAGCGTGCATCGCCCGTTTCCAGCAGCGCATGCACTGACTGTGCGGCCAACTGGCCACCGTACATGGCGTAGTAAATGCCTTCACCCGATGCGGGAGCCACCACGCCAGCAGCGTCGCCTGCCAGCACCACATCCTGGCCGTTGTCCCAACGCTTGAGCGGCTTCATCGGCAGCGGTGCGCCCTCTCGGCGCAAGACTTCAGCGTGTTCTAACCCGGCGATCTGGCGCAACTGGCCAACCGCACCGCGCAATGAAAAGCCTTTGTCGGCACTGCCAGTGCCAATGCTCAAAGTATCACCATGCGGGAACACCCAGCCATAAAAGTCAGGTGATAACTTGCCCTGGTAGTAGACATCGCAGCGCGCGTCGTTGTAACCCGCGGGCTTGACAGCCGGGGCGCGCACAATTTCATGGTACGCAAAAACGCATTTGGGGTGTTCTGCGCCACGCACGGTTTGCCGCGCCACTTCAGAACGTGCGCCGTCGGCGCCAATGATGCTGCGGGCGCGTACTTTAGCCGCAAAGCTGCCAGATTTTTGAGCGTTGTCGCGACCCTGAAAATGCACCACGGCCACACCATCGGCATCGCGTTCGATACGTTCAAAGGTGCCAATCCGGCGGACTGCACCGCTGAGGGCAGCGCGCTCGCGCAGCCATTCGTCAAACTGCTCACGGTTGACCATGCCGACAAAACCGTTGTCGATGGGAATGTCAACCTGGTTGTTTTTGGGTGAAATCATGCGCGCAGCCGTGGCCTTGGCGACCAACAGCATGTCGGGGATGGCGAAATCTTTGATCAACCTAGGCGGAATCGCGCCGCCGCAGGGCTTAACACGCCCGGCGCGGTCCAGCAGCAGCACCGAGCGGCCCTGGCGTGCCAGCTCGTGTGCCGCTGTGGCACCTGCTGGACCGCCGCCGACCACCACCACATCGAAAGTTTCTGTCATGCTCATATGGTTCACCTTAAAAAACTACAAATGACTTGCTAAAGAAAAAGGAATGGACTGGCGTTTTGCTACAGGCACAGCCTGCTGCTCTGGCTTGCCTACTTGCCAAGCCAATGCGGCCGACAGCACAAACAACAAGGCCTCAAAAGCAAACA
>JBBAPP010000052.1:5948-14404 GCA_040400775.1 Polaromonas sp.
ACTTGCCAAGCCAATGCGGCCGACAGCACAAACAACAAGGCCTCAAAAGCAAACACGCTGGCGTAAGCAGCGCCGGGGGAGGCAATCAGCCAACGCGCCAAGTCGCTGGCGGCCGTGCCCAGCAAACCACCCAAGCCAAAAGCTATCGCCTGCGCAGCGCCCCATAGTCCCATGCGAACGCCCTCACGCGCGTCAGCGCCCTGGCCGGCCAGCCGCATCATGGAGCTGATGGCACCGATCGAAAATGCACCGTTGGCCACACCCAGAGCAAAAACTGTTGCATTGAGTGGCCAAGTGGGGCCCGTAAAACCAGCCACGCTCAACCCCGCCAGGGCCACTGCCGAAGCCACGCACCCCCCTACCGTCCAGCCGCGCAGCGAGCCTACATGCCGCAGCGCTGACTGGTGACCCCAACGCGCACCCAGCACACCTGCTAGCGCCACCAAAATCATGCCCAACAACACGCCGCCATGCTGCAAGCCTGATAGCTGGGTCGACTGGCCCGGCGTGAAGCCAAAAACAGTTCCCGCAAAGGGTTCCAAAATCAGGTCTTGTGCGCTGAAAGCCAGCATCGAGATAAACACAAAAATGCTGAATTGCCGGGCCGCAGGCTCTGCCCAGACTTGCAACAAAGCTGCGCGAAACGTTGGCTTGCTCGCCGCATGGGCATCAGGCAACTGGGCAACCGATGTGCCGTCTTCAAGCTTGTAAATCGCTACCAGGGCGAGCATGAAAGCCAGGCAACACACAGCGGCAGTCACCAGCACCAGCCGCGTGGGTGAATAAGGGTCGAGCAGCTTGCCTGCAAAGCCTGCGGTGACTGCAAAGCCGAAAATCATCATCATCCAGACGATGCTGGCCGCCGCCGCACGACGCCCAGGCTCAACCCGTTTGGCCAACATGACCAGTAATGACGTACCGCTGGCGCTGACACCCAAGCCAATCAGGCAAAACGCGATAACCGCCAAGGCGATGCCCGCAGGGCGGTTGCTGCCCATCCATGCGGTTGCTACCGATGCCAGTACGCCACCACTCGCCAGCACCGCCATGCCGCCCACTATCCAAGGTGTGCGCCTGCCGCCCACATCAGAACCAAAACCCATGCGTGGACGTGCTACTTGAACCAAATAATGCAGTGCCACCAAAAAGCCAGGCAACAGCGCAGGCAGAGCCAGCTCAACCACCATCACACGATTCAGCGTGGAGGTCGTCAGCACCACCATGGCACCCAATGCGGCCTGCACCAAGCCCACGCGAACAATGCTTAGCCAGCCAAAATTTGCAGCTTGTGCAGTGTGGATTGTTGTCATGCACCGGCCTGTATCAAACCGCGCAGGGCAACAGCGCTGACCATCATGCCGGCTACAAATAAAGGCACACCAAAGCCGCTGTACCACAGCGCCCGCGCCGTGACGCTGGCCAGGAAGCGGCGCATCATGAGCAACTGCATCGCCACCAGCAAAGCAATAGCGGCTGCGTGCCATTGCTGACCCCAGCTTAAAAGCAGCAGCACAACGCCCAGTTGCGACAGCAGCATGACCGCACAAGCGACACGCGCTGCATTTTGTACACCCAACTGCACTGGCAGGGAGCGCACGCCCATTTGGCGGTCACCCTCCACCGCCTTGAAGTCATTGAGCGTCATGATGCCGTGCGTACCGATGCTGTAAAGCAAAGCCA
The DNA here is from genome assembly GCA_040400775.1 of Polaromonas sp. Lineage (GTDB taxonomy): Bacteria > Pseudomonadota > Gammaproteobacteria > Burkholderiales > Burkholderiaceae_C > Polaromonas. The sequence goes on from JBBAPP010000052.1 coordinate 7,629, forward strand.
GTAGCAATGATCGGCTGTCGGGCAATATACCTCCCGCCATCACGGCAGCACCTGTGACCCAGGCAATGCCTTCGTAGCTCAAGCCGCAAGCCGCATTGCCCCACCAGCCGTTTTCTTTCAAACGCACTGGCGGCGCGCTGTAGGCCCAAGCCAGCAACAAGCCCACCATGGCTGCACCAAAGCCCCAAGGCCCCAACGCAGTCGCAACCAGTAAAGAAATCAGGGTCCAGAGTAAGGCCAGATACAGTCCCCATTGACCCGGCATACGGCCAGAGGGAATGGGCCGATGCGGCTCATTGATGGCGTCAACATGTCTGTCATACCAGTCATTGACGGCCTGACTGGTGGCGCAAACAAAGGGGCCGGCCAGTGCAATGCCGACAAGCACAAGCCCCCACTTACCGTCCATCGCCACACCCGAGGCAACCACACCGCAGGCAAAAGCCCACATCGGCGGAAACCAGGTGATGGGCTTGAACAGTTCGGCAACCGTTGACAAGCTGGGGCGCTGCGCAACAAAAATCATGCTTGTATTATTTAGTTGACAGTGTATAGTGTCAACTAATATTTACACAATTGTTCAAAAACTACTGTAAACCCTTAGTTTTAAAGCCGTAGCGCGCTGATGCATCCATACCACGCTGCGGGCCACAGTCTATCTTGACAAGCTGGCCAACTATTGGATGAAGGGGATGTGATGACAACGTCGAACATTGATACGGATATAAAAGTGAGCCGAACAGCCGCCGACAAGGGTATTGCCTTTTCGGAATCACTGTCTTTGTGGGCACCAGAATTAGCGCAAACCATGGTGTCGCTGGGCGGTGATATTGCATTGGTGCTGGACAACGACGGCATTGTCCGGCGTGTCGATCAACGGGCATCCACACCATTGGCCAGTGATGCCCACGAGTGGATAGGCCAGCGCTGGACAGAAACCGTCACGCCAGAGAGCAAGCCCAAGCTGGAGCGGTTGATGCGTGAAGCAACGCAAGACTGCGCAACGCGCAAACGCGAGGTCAACCACCCCACCCAAGGCACTTCAACCATTGCTGTCGCCTACACCGCGATGCGGCTGGGAGCGCAGGGCCCGATATTGGCGGTGGGACGTGACTTGGGCATCAGTGCTGCTTTGCAACAAAAGTTTTTGGGTGCACAACAGGAGATGGAGCGCAACTACCGCCAGGCCAGGCAATCTGAAGCGCGCTACCGCCTGTTGTTTCAGGTCGCCACCGACGCTGTGTTGGTTGTGGATGGGACAACTTTCAATATTGTGGAGGCCAACCACAGCGCCAGCGAGCTGTTTGATTTGACGGTTCACCAGGTGGTGGGCCAACACGTCACTTTTGGCTTTGAATGCCATTCCCGAAGCATGGTCATCGCCGGATTGCAAGCTGCGATTGACAGCGGTCAGTCTACGGAAACGCGGGCACAACTGATGGGTAAAGTGCGCAGCACCAGCATCACGGCGACACCATTCAAAGTGCTAGACACGCAGCAACTGCTGGTACGCGTACGAACTACCGAGCAACTGGCCTCCTCCAGTGATTTAGGCGTAACACTGGCACGGCTGGTCGACAGTGCAACAGAGGGCGTGGCTGTGACAGATGTGGACGGCTGCGTGCTGGTAGCCAACCCGGCTTTTTTGAAGTTGGTGGAGGCCGGTAACGAAGCATCGGTACGCGGCAAACCTTTGTCTGACTGGCTCAGCCTGCCGGCAGAGCCGTTGACACGATTGCTGGCCGAAGTGCGCCGCGAAGGCATGACTGACTATGCTGCCTCACAATTGCTGTCGAGCAGTGCGCTGGTCAAGCCTGTTGAAGTAGCTGCTACGCTGCTGAGTGAAATTGACCCGCCCTGCATTGGCTTTAGTATCCGTCTGGCGACCGATGCAAAGGGTGAAATAGATTTAACGGTAGAGCCGATTCAGACAGCCGTCAAGGTGCTGTGCGACCAAGTGGGCAGCACCGCACTGCCTGATCTGATGCGGCGAGCGGCTGACGTGCTACAGCGTAACTTTATACGCGTGGCGATTGAGCGCGCGGGCGCTGACCTGAACAAGGCTGCCATGATGCTGGGCATCAACCGCCAGCAACTGGAAAATCTGAACCAGGGTGGCCAGGTTTAAATCGGTTCTTCAGCCAGAACGTCGCCAACGCCAAAGCGGCGTAGTTTGACATACAGGCTCTGACGCGACAGACCCAGCATTTCAGCAGCAGCAGCACGGTTGTCGCCGGTCAGTTCCAGCGCTGCTTCTATACAAAGTTCTTCGATCAAATCAGTCGTTTCCCGCACGATATCGCGCAGTGGCACGCGCCCCACCAATTTGGTCATTTGACCCGGTGAACGTGGCACATCTTTGATCTGCTGTTCGTTGACCAGGCGTCTGCCAATGTCGCGAATGGTGAAGCTGAGGCACGACTGGTCACCTGTTGTGATAGATACCGCCGAGATTTCCACATCTGACTTGGCACCGTATTCTCCTTGAACAGTGGTGGCATACAGGCGAACCGAGCCGCGCTGACGCAGATTTGAGATCAGCACACTCAAATCAACACCACTTCGACCAAGCCATTTCTCTAGGGACTCGCCCCGTACCAGCGCCTCGCTGGCCAATTGGGTCATCTCAAGAAACGCACGGTTCACCGACAACACCAGACCATCCATGTTGGTCATGACAAAGGCATCGGGTGCGCTGTCAAGGGATCGCAGCAACATTTGGTTGGCGCTACTTTCAGTTGAAGCCAAGGCTGGCTGACTGGAAGTAATGCGCAACAGCAAATGGGTTGAATTTTCTTGCCTAAAAAGCGACCCCGACAACATGAAGGGCTCCTGCGAACCCATAAAACAAACAGTGATGGGCTCTGCACGGCCATTACTTTTAAGCGCTGCAAACAACTGCTGCACGCTAGGCAAACTGAGCGGATCCAAGTTTTGAGTGAATGTCCAACCAGCAACGCGAGACTTCTCACCCAGCAATTTATAAGCAGCCGGGTTGGCTTCTTCCAGTTTTTCTGAGGAGGCATCCAGAATCAAAACCGCTTCAGAAGCGACTTGAAAAAGCAGGCGATAGCGTGTCTCTACATGACGTAAACGCCAATAGTCGCGCTCCATGGACAACTGGGCACTGACCAGACGCTGCTGAAGCGCAACCTGAGACCGAAGATCTCTGCCAAAGGCCACGGAATGCTGACGGCCTTGCTCGCGCGAAACAGGAACAATCGTGTAGGAAAGTGCCAAATCGGCCTTGTTCTTCGAGGGATGGTTGACGTGTCTCCATTTGGTACTGCCGCCCGCTGCGGCCTCTTTGAGCATTTCCTCCACCTTGGGACGGCTCTCAACGGTGACGGTTTGCAGCCATTTTTTACCCAGCCAGTCCCGATTCCCATGCTCTCTGAGTTCATCACTGCCAAAAGCCATGTCTTGAATAACACCCTCCTCGTCAAGAATCAGCGCCACATCAGCGGATGCAGAGATCAATGATGCGGCTGTATCCGCGTCCAAACCAGCCAAAAACAACTCAGGCGTTTCAAACCTCCCAAGCGGATTTTCTTGTGTCATTTCGAGCGTGGCATTCATTGGAGAGGCATCGTTTTTAGTCTGGACTAAGCTCGCGCTTTAGAGGCAATCAATTTCTTTGCCAAGTTTGGCGCTTGCGCTCCGTCAGTAGATGCGGCATCTGCATCGACGTAGGCAACATATTCAGGGTGCGCCAAAAATAATGGGCCGCCCACAATGATGCAAATGGAAGTATTGAGTGACGACCTGCGAACAATTTTAATACTCGCTGCAAGTGCGTCTAACTGTGTAATGTTACCGAGTGAAAAACCCACCACATCAAACCATTCACCTTTGACCATCAGCACCGGGTCAGCACCAGCCTCCCAGGGGCCGCCGCCTACGTCCCAGCCTGCACGCCTGAAAAACTCAGACACCATGACCAGACCAAAAGTGTGCTGCTCTCCGGGGGCAGGTAGCAATAAAACGCGATGGCCGCTGGCGTTGGTATTGGCCTGATTAAATGCGGGGCTGAGTTCCCGTAAAACCTGGTGCAAACGCCCCAAGCCCAAGGTCACCTCAGTAAAGTCACATAGATCCTCTTCCCAAAGTACCCCCAAGTGGCGGGCCACAGGCGCCAGCAAATCTGTATAAATCGTCTCGACAGATATACCGCTGCTGCGCATGGCTTCTATGCATGCCTGCGCTACATTCTCATCAGGTGCCAGTACTAATTTTGAAAATGCCTCAACATCGGCAGCACTGACTTGCTGATGGCTTGTTGCTTCAGGCGACAAACACTCACCCGCAGTTGGGTGTGCAAGCATCAAACGCGGGATGATTTCGTGCTCAATCGCTTTGGACAAAAGCGACAAGCGCAACACAACAGCGTCTCGATTGGCATCAGTCGCCAACCGGGCTATGGCTTGGCTGCCCTGCGTGTAAAAACTACCCGCCTCTTCCGAGTTCTCGGAGGCCTGGTCACCAGACAGCGTTTTTAGCCGGTTTGCTGTGGAATTTAGATTCATTTTTATCTCCTAGCACTTTAGTCGCTATGCGCTCAAAGCCTGTGCGCTTGCGGAATGCCCATCTCGATAGAGACTCAAAGCATTTACATAAAGCGTATTTGTACAGGCAGATATCCGCTAAGTCAATCATGAATAGCCATTAGACGAAAGTTTAACGCCGACCAAACATATGTCACTATTTATTTACGTCAATAAAAGTTGACACTTTTGGAAAGGAGAGGTAAATTGAGGGCATGGAGAACAAAAAAGTAATGCGTACACAGCCTTCGTCTAGGCGTGCCCTGTATACGCCTGAGCAGCGCCGCCGCCGCGACGGGTCGGTTTGGACGCTGGTTCAAGGGGTATTGGCGCCCATTCAGTTTTTGATTTTTTTAGTCAGCCTTGGGCTGGTCCTGCGGTTTTTAGCCACCGGCGAAGGCCAAGACATTGCGATGACATCGGTTGCAGTGAAGACGGTAGCGCTGTACGCCATCATGATCACCGGCTGCATTTGGGAAAAAGTGGTGTTTGGCTGCTATTTGTTTGCGCCCGCTTTTTACTGGGAAGATGTTTTCAGTATGCTTGTATTGGCATTGCACAGCGCTTATTTGCTAGCCTTTGCCAACCATCTGTTGCCGGCTCAGCAGTTGATGTTTTTGGCACTGGCGGCATACGCAGCCTATGTGATCAATGCAGCCCAATTTATATGGAAGCTTAGACTCGCGCGCTTAGACCAGGCTGGAAACGCCGGATCCGAGCCTCAAGGTATAGCAGCATGAATGCGGTGATCCCGATCCAACGCGCAGCATCGGTTGGCTGCACGGACGCGCCGGTGCTGAAAGAAAGGGGTCAGCGCGAGGTTTTTTGCGGGCTGACTGGCATCATCTGGCTGCACCGAAAAATTCATGATGCATTCTTTTTAGTCGTTGGCTCCCGCACTTGCGCACATTTAATCCAATCTGCCGCAGGCGTGATGATTTTTGCAGAACCACGCTTTGCAACCGCCATCATCGACGAGCGTGACTTGGCGGGCCTGGCCGATGCCAACACCGAACTTGACCGGGTAGTGACCCGCTTGCTGGAGCGCAGACCAGAAATCAAAATGCTTTTTTTAGTTGGTTCATGTCCATCGGAAGTCATCAAACTTGATCTTTCTCGCGCCGCCTCCCGTTTGTCCGCCACTTTTTCACCAAAAGTTCGCGTACTGAACTACTCTGGTAGTGGAATTGAAACAACATTTACGCAGGGCGAAGATGCTTGCTTGGCATCACTTGTGCCCGTGCTGCCTGCCGCAGCAGACGACGCTGCGCCTTCGCTTTTGATCGTCGGTGCACTGGCAGATGTCGTTGAAGACCAATTTACGCGCCTGTTCAAGCAGCTCGGAATGGGTTCTGTTCGCTTTTTCCCACCGCGCCAAGCCAATGCCTTGCCCGCCATTGGGCAGAACACCCAGTTTTTATTAGCCCAGCCCTTTTTGGCCGATACGGCACGCGCATTAGAGGCGCGCGGTGCACAGCGCATTGCAGCCCCTTTTCCCTTGGGAATTGAGGGTACAAGCAAATGGTTACGGGCTGGAGCAGCTATGTTTAACGTAGCGGAAAAGCTTTTCGATGAAGTCACCGAACCGGCGCGCCAGCGCGCCAGTTCAGCTGTCGCGCGTCAGCGTACGCAATTGGCTGGCAAACGCATCTTTTTCTTTCCTGACTCACAACTTGAAGTGCCGCTGGCGCGCTTTTTATCCCGCGAGCTAGGCATGGAGTTGGTCGAAGTCGGCACGCCTTACTTGCACCGCCAGCACTTGGCAGAAGAGCTGGCCATGCTGCCAGCAGGCACTTTTTTATCCGAAGGCCAGCATGTCGAAAATCAACTCGATCGCTGCCGCGCTGCCAGGCCTGACATTACCGTCTGTGGCCTCGGACTGGCCAACCCGCTGGAAGCCGAAGGCTTGACGACCAAGTGGGCGATTGAGCTGGTTTTCACCCCGATTCAAGGCTACGACCAAGCGGCCGATTTGGCTGAATTGTTCAGCCGCCCGCTGGTTCGTCGCCTCAAACTGGCGGCTTAAGAAATTTTTATGCAACTCACCCTTTGGACATATGAAGGCCCACCGCATGTTGGTGCAATGCGTGTGGCAACGGCGATGGAGGACGTTCATTACGTTTTACATGCACCTCAGGGCGACACCTATGCAGACTTGCTTTTCACCATGATTGAAAGGCTGCCCAAGCGCCCGCCTGTGACCTACACCACCTTTCAAGCGCGGGACCTGGG